>RFII01000037.1 GCA_003695265.1 Candidatus Woesearchaeota archaeon
AACAGCACAAATCATCTACCTAAACCAAAACACAACCAACAACAAAACACCCCTAGAAATAACATACTCACAACCACAAAGCAAACAAGCAATATTCGTTGCGCGGAAATCTGTAAGCTTTGAAGATGTTTGTGTGGAGACATGTGCTGTTAATTTCACTGACACAAATTATGAGGTGAGGTTTGAGGTTAGTAATGCCACTTTGCATATCATCAACATAAGCTACACAACAACACAGAATATTAGGGTTCCTGAAAACGTGACCTTAATAATCCAAGGCAACGAGACCATCTTCATAAACAACACTTTGCTAAACGCTTCCATAAGCGCGGGCTTAAAATCAATGCTGAATTACAGTGACATTGATGCCGGAAGCTTATGGGTCCTCTCAAAAATAAATGAGATTCAGCCTTCAAACGAGATAACCAGCAGAATAAATTATTATATGTATGATGAGTCGGATGAAGAGGCGCCGATTTTTAAGTTTATTAGGAAACAAGAAATAACGAGTAGTGATGTTCCAGATAAGTTGTGGAGCATCCAATACACGTCCGACTTCCTAAAGGTGTGGATGTGCAGGTCTGAGCCGATTGATGAGAAATTCTTAGCAGGGCTTGAGCAGAGAACAGTAGAAAAGTTTGAGGAGTACAAGGACTTGCATGTCCTGCTCGCTTATGTTTGGGCAAAGGAGCTCGGATGCTACGAACCAGAAGTGCTTGACCCGCTTATCAGTAAGAAAGTATCCGAGATACTGAGCAAGAGCACTGACGGCTTGTCGATTGACGTGGTTGCTGAGCGAGCAGCTGTTGTTCAGTACGCAGGCTACCGGATACCACCAAGCCTTGTTGAATACCTGCTGGTAACGCAGAACATTGATGGCGGCTGGTCATCTGATATTGAGAGCAGCTCAAATCCGCACACAACCAGCCTTGCTATTTGGGCTTTAGTACAATGGAGAGAGAATAATGAATAAGAGACTGGGAATATTTTGGATTATGGCATTTTTTGTTCTGATTAGCTTGAAGAGTGTTATTCCCACGAACCCTACTTGTAATATTAATTCAGTTAGCATTTTATGCACGAACAGCTGCAAATGGAACGTTGGTGAAGCAAAAAACGTAGGATGTTCTATAGATTGGGCCATGCCATTTCTTAGCATATGCACAGCTCCTGACGCAATTTGGACAGATAGAACTAGCGGGTCTTGGAGCATGATCCCATCTATTGACACGGACGTTGATTGCAACGGCGCATCATGCAAATATTCTCAAATACCGGACACAGCTTGGGAATACAAGTTGATTAAGTGCGAAAGCGCTGGCCAGTACCAAATAAGATGCAGTGATAAAGGAGGGGCTCATTACAGCAGCACTAAAACATTAACGTGCGTAGGAATCCCTAACGCAACGCAGGACAGTCCCCCAAATAGTTATATTGATACTGATGGCAATGTCACTTTTGTGTGTAATGCTTCAGCAACAAACAATCTGAAAAATATTTCATTAATCGGAAACTTTAGCGGCACTTTCGGCATTAACTCAACAAACATTGTGAGCGGAACTTTCAACACAACAAACTTCACCCTTGAAAACATTGCTGACGGCGCGTATGTGTGGAACTGCAACGCTAGCGACAATGAGTCGAACTCAGACGTAGGGGACACGAATTACACCTTGTACGTTTACTGCAACCCACCTGCTGGAGGTGACTGGACGCCGCCTATTGGAGAAGGAAACGCCACTTGCCAAGATATTTCAGAAATGGTTAATTCCTTAACAATACCTTCAGGCCTCAAATTTGAGCTCATAAACGCTACAATAAACACGAAAAACCTTACAATCAAGCCAGGAGGCTCACTAATCATAAGAGATTCTCATAGCACTATTTGGCTTAACTCAAACTTAACAGTGGAGGGAAACTTCACCCTTGACAATTCCACTATGCGCGTCAACAGCAGCTATAATGGTGAATACAACATAATTGTCCTGAGCGGCGGAAGAATGATTGTTGCTAATAACAGCAACATAACAGAGGGCGAATTCACAAGCAATTACAGGTTCTGGGCTGAGTACGGCTCATACCTTGAAATAACAGATTCTGTTATTGAGGACGTGGGCTGGGATCAAAGCGGGTATCATAGGAATGAGAGCATATTCGTTAACTCGTCTGCTGTGATAAGAAACACGACTATCACAGATGGCTATGGCGGTGTGTATTTGGGACCCGGCTCAAATGGGAGCAACATAACAAACAACATTTTTGACCCGGGCTCAAGCGCTGGTATAACAGCAATTTTAGCTAACGGCTCCGGCTTCCACAACATTTCAAACAATTACATAACAGGATTTAATGCTGGAGGAAGCATCAGCATGCATTTCGTGAATTCTGACAACAACATTATAAGTGAAAACACCCTCTATAATACAAGCAAGGCACCATCAGATGTTAAAGGGGTTGTATTCTTTAACTCAAACAACAACACATTTTTCAACAACAACTTAACTGATATTGGTGTCGGAGTATGTGCATCAGGGAACGGCTACGGCATAATAATAGACTCATCATACGGAAACCTAATAGACAACAACACGTTGTATGACATCAGCGAATGCAACGGAGTGTCATTCGGAATATTGGTTAATAACAGCGGCCAGAACAACACAATAAGCAACAACAACATAAACCAGACTGTTGATGATGGAATATACGTAACAAACTCAACATACACTTACATTTTGAACAACACTATTTTTAACACGAGCGATGACGGCATTGAGCTGATGCCGGGCTCTGACCACTCAAACATAAGCGGAAACACAATCATCTCGGCCAACATTTCAGGAATCGATATCTTGACTAATAATAGTGTAGTTTATAATAATTTCATTAATGGGGACAGTGACAGCACAAGCGGCTTAACCATCAGTAGCGGATCTAGTGTAGAGAATATTACCATAAGGGGCTTAACATTGGGCAATATAACAATTACGGCGATAAACTTGAGTGACAACAGCAATAACATAACAATAAGGGATGCGTATTATACAGATTCATCCGCAAATACTGGATTAAGTGTTAGAAGCAATGTATTAATGATTGACTCAAACCCGACAGGATCGACAAACAACATAAGGTTTGTGTCTGGAACAGCAGCTAACCTCACCACAATTAATGTCACAGAAATCCCGGCTTCAGTTGAGGCAGGCCAGCACCACTGGAGGAAATGGTGGGTTTATATAACAGTGCAGGACGAGGCTGGAAGGCCGGTAGAGAACGCTAATGTGACTGTGTGGGACAAGGACAATAACGAGGTTGAAAACTTCCTGACGCCGGCAGACGGCAGGAGAAATTTGAACCTTACAGAATACCATAGGTATTACAGCGGCGGAGAAGTTTACTTTTATTATTCTAATTACACAATCAATGCTACGAAGTACGGCTCGTTGGCATCTGAGAAAGTTAATCTTACTGGAAACATTAACTTAATATTGACTCTTCCAAATGATCCGCCATCAACGCCAACACCTTCATTAACAAGCGAGAACGGCACGAACACAACATTAGAATATCTCAACTGCTCAGCTTTGATAACAGATGCCAATAATGATTCTATGAACGTAACAGTAAAATGGTATAATAATTCAGTTCTATGGATGACTGTTAACTACTTCAACAGCTACGCAAACGGCACACTATTCAACGCAACACTCGCAAGCTCAAACACAACATTAGGAGACGTGTGGAGCTGCAGTATAATGCTTAATGACAGCATGAACGTATCAGCCTGGGGGAACTCAAACAACGTGACAATAATAGACACAACACCACCAACAATAACATGGGAAAACCCAACACCAAACAACGCAACAATAACAAACAACAACTACGCATACCTAAACACAACAATAACAGACACACACAACACCTCAGCATTCATCGACTGGAACAGGACATTGATCGGCTATTGGAGCATGGACGCATACAACTCAACAGGCATTTACGACAACTCAACCTACACCCATTTCGCGGAATTCATAGGCATTAGCACAGCAAACATTACAGACGCGAAGTATGGGAAGGGGGTTGACCTAGACGGAACATCTGATTACCTTAAAGTAAGTGAGGACAATTCCTTAGACCCTGGAACAGATAATTGGACCGTTGAAGTCTGGGCAAAACCCCCCAACTCAAACCAAAGATCATTTATTATCTCAAAAAGAACACCTTCTGGCAGTTACGAGCAGTGGGGCATGGGAATATTTGACGCCACAACCAGCTTCCAAGCAGGGCAAAGGCTCAGATGCTTGTGGTTAGGGCAGAGCGGTACAGGATACAGGTTTGCGCCTGCCTCAAACTCGGATGTTGCTGACGGCAACTGGCATCATTATGCCTGCGTCTTCGAGTATGGAAACACAATAAGAATGTACAAGGATGGTGTTGAATTAGCTTCAACGTTCCCTTATGGCGGAGGAACATGGGAATCTATGGACAATAGTGATCCGCTAGGAATTGGAAGTGATGGTTATGGCAATTATAAGTTTGCAGGCTCAATAGATGAGGTTAGAATTTACCGCAGAGCATTAAGCCCGGAAGAAATCAACGCCTCCTACAACAACAACCTTCACAGGTTATACCACAACTTCACAGGACTAAGCAGTGGAACTTACAATTACACAGCATACGCGATAGACCAAGCAGGCAACCTCCAAATAACAGCAACGAGAAACATAACAATCGACACGACACCGCCAACAATAACCTGGGAAAACCCAACTCCAAGCAATGATGCCATAGTTACGGATGAATATGTCTACCTAAACACGACAATAACAGACAGCACAAACACATCAGCATTCATCGACTGGAACAGGAGCCTTGTGGGGTACTGGAGCTTTGATGTGACCGATGCAACATATGTTTATGATAACTCATCATATGGGCACGACTTAACTTTTGAGGGAGGTCTTGGACAGGCAAATCTGACTCCGGGTGTGTATGGGAATGCGATAACGATGGATGGGGAAATCGGCATAAACGGCGACTACTTGAAAAGGCCG
Source organism: Candidatus Woesearchaeota archaeon (assembly GCA_003695265.1). Classification (GTDB taxonomy): domain Archaea; phylum Nanobdellota; class Nanobdellia; order Woesearchaeales; family J072; genus J072. The sequence continues at coordinate 5,058 of RFII01000037.1, forward strand.
TTAAACCAAGACTTAAATCTTTCTAACACAAGTTTCACATTCATGCTGTGGGTGAACCTGAGGGATACGGACGCTACAAGTTACGTCTTGACGTATGGAACTTCATCTCATACGTTTATGTACATTGGCGGCGGAGGAACGCCCGCCCTCAGAGTTGGGAACGGCACTGCCACGACAACGCTCGCGGCAGGAAGCGTGGCGAAGAACACGTGGACGCACCTTGCTTACCAGCTCGAGAAGGTAAGGGATAAGAATTTTACTATGAGAATATTCGTGAATGGAGTGCTTGCAGGCTCCAAAAGCACGACAATTGTGAACACCAACCCATATACTGAACCTTTAAGGCTCGGCTCTTATTATACTAATATTAATCATTTCAATGGATCTATGGATGAGGCCATGCTGTTCAGGCGCGCCCTCTCACCTGAAGAAATCAACGCCTCTTACAACAACAACCTTCACAGGCTCTACCACAACTTCACAAACCTTAGCAAAGGAACATATAACTACACCGCATACGCGATAGACCAAGTAGGCAACCTCCAAAAAACAGCAACGAGAAACGTGACAATTAACATTGTTCCTGCAACGCCAAGCCCAACATTAACAAGCGAGAACGGCACGAATTACACAACAGAGTATTTGAACTGCTCAGAAGTGCTAATTGATGGTGATGGGGATGCGATGAACGTTTCTGTCAAGTGGTACAACAACTCAGTTCTCTGGCTAACAGTTGATTACAACAACAGCTACGCAAACGGCACACTATTCAACGCGACACTCGCAAGCTCAAACACTACAAAAGGCCAGAACTGGACTTGCGGAATGCAGACAAGCGACGGCTTAAACTCAAGCAGCTGGGCGAACTCAAGCGTTTTGATAATTGCGAATTCCCCACCAGTCATGCAGTCTCCAAGGATAGCGCCTGACCCTGCTTACACTAATGACACCCTGCAAGGTTACTGTAATGCTACGGACGCTGACGGCGACACAGTCAATTATTATTATAAGTGGTTTAATGAAAGCGTGGAATTAAGCAGCGGCCGCGCAACGACAATGATAGAGGATGACACAGAAGACGCTGCTGCTTATGATGGTAATATCCAAAACCCAACTTATGCTTACGATGAAATATGGACTACTCGTGCAAAAGTATTAGGCCTTGGCGCTTCTGGAAACATTTACATCAATTACACAATCCCAAGCAATGTAATAAATGCGCAGCAAGAAGTCAAGTATACCAGCTCAGGCTGCAGCAACACTAATTATATATATTGTTATAATGGAAGCCAATGGATAATAATTGATTCGTGGTCAGGAATAATTAACACTATTAAGAATATTTCATTAGACCAGAGCTGCATTGACAGCAATAACGGCGTTTTGGAGGAAAAGATTCATCTGGATTGTGATGTAAATCCAGGCCCAGAATCTTATTTCTTTGAGGAAAAGGTCTGGTGGAACAAATCAGTGTATTACACAGAGTCAGTAGAGAAGAACGTCAACAATTACACGCAAGCAGCGCAGCAGAAAGGCGAGAACTGGACTTATTCCTGCTTAGCATTTGATGGAACAGACAATGCGAGCAGCTGGGCAAATTATTCATTGATAATACAGAACCTGCCGCCAAACACAGTAACGCCTAGCATCACCAGCGAGAACGGAACTAATTACACGACAGAATACCTGAACTGCTCAGCCACTTTGCTGGATGGCGACGCTGATGCCATGAATGTCAGCGTGCTTTGGTACAACAACTCAGTTCTCTGGCTAACAGTTGATTACAACAACAGCTACGCGAACGGCACTCTTTTTAATGCAACGCTAGCAAGCTCAAACACCACAAAAGGCCAGAACTGGAGCTGCGCTCTCAACGTAAGCGACGGCACGAACTACACATTGTCGCTTAACTCAAGCAACCTCACAATTGCTAATACGCCGCCCTCCAATGTCACTTTGATTTTCCCGAACAACGGCAATGACACACTGCTTGACAGGACTCCAACCTTTAACTGGAGCGCCGCAACTGACCCTGACAATGACGTGATAAATTACACGCTAAATGTGACTTGCCCGACGTGCTCAGCAGAAATAAACGTAGTGGTATCAAACGACACTAATTACACACCTTCAATAGAACTTGACCTTGACAAGGTGTATTATTGGAATGTAACCACTAATGACGGCACTGACTCGGGCGGAACTTCAGAGACATGGAATTTCACGATACTCTCAACGAGCATAATAATGGTTAACGGATCGGTTAATTTCAGCAATATGCAGCTTTTGGAGTATGATAATACCTCAGATGACAATCCTCCTCCTTTTGTTGTTGAGAACAATGGCAACGTATTAGTTAATGTTACTGTGTACGCTCAGAGCTCTCTTTGGGACACTGTTGGCTTGAACACCACTTATTTCATGGCAAAGGCTGACAACCACACAGCAGAGCTCGGCTCGTTCAGGTACGACCTCTCGCAAACAACATACACTCCAATCCAGAACGTTACTTACAAGGAAAGGTACATCTCATACCTGAATTATTCTGACTCGAACGACCTTGCCGAGCTAGACATTGCTGTCCAGGTTCCTGATGCGGAGCCTGCCGGCAACAAATCATCAGTACTAGTATTTGAGGCGACTGCCTCAGGCAATCCACCATGAGCAGAACAACATTAAACAGGAATTGCATGCTTGTCTTGGCAGCTTTTGTTATGCTGTTTGCTCTGGCAGGCCAAAGCCTCGCCCTTGGCGTTGCGCCAACGCAGAAAGTCATTGACTTTGAGCCCGGCCAGACAAAAGAAGTTAAAATCCAGATAATCAATGACCAGCAAAAAGACTTCAAAGCCATAGTTTATGCCAGGGGTGAGATGGCAAATTATACTAATATTAGGGACAGCTTAGTAACAGTAAAGGCAAATGAGAAAATGAAGGAATTCAGGTTTAATGTGAGTATGCCAAGCAGCATAGACAAGCCCGGAGACCACGAAGTAGAGATAGTTGTTTTGGAATTTGGCGATGACGTGGAAGAAAAGGCTATTGTGACGGCAAGGGTCGCGGTTGTGTCAAAGCTTATTGTTCGCGTGCCCTACCCTGGAAAGTACGCAGACGCAAAGCTTTTCATAAACTCTGCAAATGTGAACGAAACTGTCACTTTCAAGGTGCCTATTTATAATTTTGGCGATGAGGCAATTGAAGAGGCTTGGGCTGAGATACAAATATTGGGAGCAACGTATGAAGTGATAGGTAAAGTTGAGACAAACAGAATAAGGCTAGAGCCAAAATCAGAGAACAGCGTCAAGGCTGGCTGGCTTGCGGATGTGAACGCTGGGGTTTATCATGCAGTTGCCATAGTTCATTATGATGACAAAACAGTGAGGGTTGAGGAAAACTTTGAGGTTGGGAACCTTCTTGTTGAGGTTGAGAACGTGATAGTTGATGAGTTCAGATTAGGGGAGATTGCGAAGTTTGATATAATTGTGAAGAACACGTGGAATGAGCTGTTAAAAGATGTTTATGGCGATGTTAAGGTTGTTGATGAGAAGGGAAGCATTTACACGAATTACAAAACAGCTTCTATTGACATTCCCGCTTATTCGAAAGGTGTGCTTGAGGCTTACTGGGATACAAAGGAAGCGCAGATAGGCAAGTATGACCTTGACATAACACTGCATTACAAGGGAAAGACAAGCAGGAAAGTGATTGAAACCCATGTGAATATTGACTCAATAACAACGAAGAGGATGCCGACAGCCGAAGTTGTTGGAGCAAAGAGTGGTGCAGGGCCAGAATTCATAAAGCAGAATTCAGTGCTAATAATTTCAGTGATAATCCTTATTATTATCAATATTGGCTGGTTCATTTATTTTAAGAAAAGCAAGAAATGAGGTTGCATATAAGGTTGTATAATAAGGTTTTTATTTTTATATAGAAGATATATAGAAAAATTTATATATTAAGCATAACAAAATTTTTAATTAAGCAGTAAAAAAATGGTGAGTGAAATAAAAGACAGGGAGAAAAAGATATTTATTACTTTAATAATTCTTACAATAATAGTTTCTGTCCTAGGAACAGTGATGCTTCTCGAAGTTTCAATGCAGCCTAAACCTAAGACAAACCAGCAGGTCGGCTATGTCACAATAGAAATACTGCCTAATCCGAACAAAGCTCCAGACCAGAGAGTGGTTGAGAAAGAAAACCATCAGCCTGGATAAAATGAGGTGTCATGAATGAGAGAGTTTTCAAACAAGATGATTATTACCCTACTTATTGTCACAATAATTGTTTCTTTGGGCGGCACTCTTATCAGTATAAGTCGCTTGAGCCAGCTAGAGCTTATAACTGGAAAGGTTACTGTTGGAAACGTAAGCGTTAATATTACAGAACAAGCAACTCTGAATCTTACCACACCAAACATTGATTTTGGCAATGGATATGTAACAGGAGGGTCTAACTGCACTATTAACAGCCAAGATGGAACTGGCTCAAGCACGTGCTGGAGCAACACAGGTGTAGGTGCTAATAGTGGTATAGTAGTTGAGAACATAGGAAATGTTGGAATCAATGTTAGTGTAACATTTGCTAAGAACGGAACAGATTTTATAGGTGGAACAAACCCTGAGCTAAAATACAAATGCAGGACTGATGGAAGCAGCAGTGGAACATCAAGGGCAAGCTCATTCACATTAGTTGACAATACATCCTTGACTTATGAGTGCTGGGCAAACCTCGCTCCAATGAGCAGTTCTGACTCTTTTTATTTTGATATTAGTTTAAACATACCAGACAATGCTCAGGGGTTAAAGAATAATACTATAACATTCACCGCTGCCAAGAATATGACGGGTTAAACCCGTTAAATTCTGGGTGTTTGAATGAAAAAGATTGTTTGTTTTATTGTATTTCTCATATTTGCTCAAACAGCTTTTGCAATAGGCATCGGTGGCTCAGAGCTTAATCCGAGTGTTGTTTTTGAGCCGAACCTGAATCTTAAGTATTCTTATCAAATCATAACAACTTTATCAGAGCCAAGCGATTATGAGGTTTATGTCAAGATGGGTAAAAATGATAATATTGACCTGACAAAATATGTTACTATAGAACCCACAACCCATTTTTCTAATGTTAAACCTGGAGATAACCCTTATTTTACTGTTAAGGTAAATCTTCCCGAATCAATTGAGGAGCCAGGTTACCATTCCATTATTGTTGGCGTTGTGGAAGCGGAGACACAAGGAGGAGCACTTAATTCTAGGACAGCGGCAGAAACATACATAACAATACTGTCACTTTTCCCTGGCAAGCTTCTTAAGTCACAAGTTTCTGTTCGCAACACCAATGCTGATGAGGAAACAGAGGTAAAGGTTAATGTCCAAAACTTAGGAGAGGAAACAATCAATTCTGTAAAGGCAAAAATCCAGGTTTTTGACTCAGATAATAATGTTGTGAGAGAATTAACAACGAAGTCAATATCATTGGGCCCTGGAAAGAAAGATGTCATAAAAGAGCCGCTTAGCGTTCAGGGCTTACAGCCTGGTGAGTACAGCGTAAAGGCTTTTATAACTTATGACGGGAGAGAGGATTCTGCAGAGAACACATTTAAGATAGGTGAGCTTTCTGTCAATATTGTTGATTATTCTAAGGTATTTTATTCAAACCAGATAAACGAGTTTAACATTCAGGTTGAAAGTGTTTGGAACCATCATATCAAGGATGTTTACGCAGAGGTTATTGTTGAGAATAAAAGGGTAAAGACACCAACAACGAGCATTGATCCGTGGCAGAAAAAGATAATAACAGGGTACTTTGACACAAGAGGCATAAAGCCGGGCACTTACGCTGGACAAATTATAGTCCATTTTAATGGAAAGACAAGCTTAAAGGATATTCAAGTGCAGATAGTGCATCCAAGAGAGGTTGAAAGCCCAAGAGAATCTGCCTTAAAGAACATAAGCCTCACAGTGATTATGATTGCAGTTGTTGGAATACTCGCAATAATTGATTTGGTGTTTATTCTTGCAAGGAAGAAACAGGACAATAAGAAAAAATGAGAAGGCTTGTTCTGATTTTTATAGTGGGTGTGCTTTCTATAATATTAACTCTTTTTCTTTACAGCTTTTACAGTGTTGCTTTTGTGAAGTATGTTCCGATGAGTGTTGAAGTTGGCAGGGGGGTTGGGTTCAGCCTTGACACAGACATCCTGGACTTTGGGAAAACATTTCCAGGAGGCGTTCTGTCAAGGGAGATAATTGTAAGCCACAACGTGGATGAAAGGCTGAAAGCACGTATAATTCCCACAGGGGAGATTAAAGACTGGGTTTATTTGTCAGATAATAATTTTCATTTAGCAAAGAATGAGGTAAGAAAACTGGCTGTTTTTGTTTATGTTCCTAAGAACACATCCTTTGGGAATCATACAGGCACGCTTAGAGTGTTTTTCCAGAGAACAATAACATGATATATCTAAAACATATCATTATGATATATAGTTAATAGTTATTTAGTTCTATTTGGAAATATTTATATATCATTTTGATACTAATAGGATATATGGATGAGCTTATTCACGTACGCGTTGGCAGAGAGTTAAAGAGGCAGATGCAAAAACTGATTGATTTGGGTCTTTTTTCCAATCAGGCAGAGATTGCACGCGAGGGCATAAGAAATCTTCTCTTAAAATATAACAAGGAAATAGTGGAAGCCTTAAAAAACAAAAATGGAAAGAATATCAAATAACCGCATAGCTTTGATAGCAATAATAATAATGTTTATATCACTTTTAACTAATTGGATGATCATTTACACGACAAAACAGCAGATTCCTGTAGGAGCTGTCACTAAAGGAAAAGTAAGCATATGCATAAATGAGCCTCCGGAGCTAAGTGTTCCCTGCAACAATAAAGGGTATGTTGGTTGCAGGTATTATTGTGATGCTGATGCAACAGACCAGTTCAGCACAGAGTTTTATTTTAATGATGACACTGATTTATTTGACATAAATGAGACAACAGGAATTATTGACTTCACTCCTGTTGAGAATGAGAGTGGGAATTATTCAATCAACATCAGTGTTAGCGAGCCTGCCAACTGCTCTAATAATGAGAGCTCACAAATATTAAACCTTTCAATTTCAGCCAATGTTTGCGGAGACGGAATTTGCGTAGCGCAATGCGGGGAAAACAGAAGAACGTGCTCTGCTGACTGCGGCAGCAGCTCAAACCAAGCAGCCGGAAGTGGAGGAGGCGGTGGGGGCGGTGGAGGAGCAATTCCCTCTCCTGACCAGTTGGACGCGCTTCCGTCATTTGACTTTGACCCAGAGCTTTTGAAAGTGTTCTTAAACATTGGGGAAGTCCAGGAAAGGCAGGTTGTTATTTCGAACACAGGCACAAAAGACATTAACATAAATATTGAGTTAGAGCAGCTGCAAAAATATGTTTCCTTATCAGAGAATGAGTTCTTCCTGCCAGTGGCAGCATCAAAAACAATCAGCATAAAATTCGATGCAAAAAACACCCAGCCAGGAGTATACACGGGAAATTTGGTTTTCACATCAGGCATTGTGAAGAAAAAGCTTCCCATAATTATTGAGATAGAGTCAGTTGGGATTAAGCTTGATTTAAGAGTTTCAATTCCAGAAGAATTCCAGATGATTGAAAAAGGAGAAGATATTGCAGCAAAGATTGCGCTCTTCAACATGGGTGACAAAAAAGAGATTACTGTCAGCCTGAAATACGGCGTAAAAGACATGAATGATATGGTAATAGTGTCAGAGCAGGAAGACGTGCAGCTCACAACCTCGCTTGAATTGCTGAAAAGGCTTGATTTGCCGTATGACATCAACAAAGGAAACTACGTTTATTTTGCAGAGGCCATTTACAAAGACAAGAAATCAGTAAATGGTAAAATATTTGAAGTGGTTGAGGAAACAATAAGGGAAGAAGTCCCATCACCTGTAAGAGAGGACCTTAACTCAGATAAGCTGCTATCAGACATTGAGCAAAGGTTCAGCAAGCAGATGCTATTGTTCTTATTAATTTTAATATTGATAATAATAAACGTGTCGTACTTCACGTACAGGAAGCTAACAAGCATTGAAAAAGAGCACGCAAAGCACGCAGGAGAAAAAGAGAAGGAAAAAATAAAAGATGAAAGGAAAGAGGCAAAAAAGGACAAAATAATAAGAATATTATCAAAAGCATCAGAAACAAAAGGCAAAAGGAAAGAAAGACAGGCAATAAGCAAGATAAAAATAAAAAGGAAAGTGAAAGAAAAAGAAGAAGCATTATTAGAAAAGAAGAAGCTTGAGAGAAAAGCCGAGACACTGAAGAAAAGCTTCAAATTAAGGTATATAAGCAAACAGTCGTACGAGAAAGGAATAAAAGAAATAAACGAGGAGATAAGAAAGCTGAACAGGAAATTAAGGCAGTAAATAGGTAAAATTTATAAAGGAAAAGACACAAATGTTTTTGTGAGGTCAGAAAAACAGGTGATTCAATGGCAAAAAAAACAAGCATGTCAAAACCAGAGATGAGGAAAAAGGAAAAAATGCTTAATGAAGCGCTTCTTGACCTCGACAGAGAGATAGAGTCATTAAGAAGGAAAAAAGCAAATCTTGAAACAGAAGTAGAAAACATTGCTGAGGACATAAAGCAAACGCAAAGCGAAGAGCGGCGCTTAAGAAGGCAGATTTCTAGATTAGTCCAGAAAGAGGACGAGCTTAATACAAAGAAGGACAAGATAAAAGAAAAGTTAGAGCTGCTTAAAGAAAAAATGGCTCGCGTGGCAAAAATAAAAGATGAGCTGCGAGAAGTTTAATCCTAATAGTTCTTACGATATTTCTTGTTTATTGTTTGCCTGATTCTTTTTTTACGCGGTCTTCCAGCACAGTAATTTTGGAGTTAAGCTTCTTTTTTGTTTCAGACACCCATTCATCATGGCCTGAGCCAAAAATGTCTATCCTAATCCTGTGCCTTTTGCCGCAGGAGCACTGGACTGCTTTATAGTGGATTTCGCTCACAAACTCAGAAGTCCATGGACCTTCAAGAGGCCTGTTGCAGTAAATGCAGTTCTCAACTATTAATTCCTCACTAAGCAAATGGTGCATATTGATTCACTCGTTTACCTGTTCTTTAACCCAGTTTTTGTATTCGCTGTTGCAACCAACCTCAAAAGAAGCGATGCAAGGCAACTCGTATGAATGAAGCCTTTTTATCTCATCCATTACCTTTTTAGCTCTGCTCTTTGTGGTTTTTATTAGGAGCACGTGCTCCTTGTCTTCAGTAAGCTTTTCTTTCCACATGTAAACGGATGTTATTGGGAAAATGTTGGCGCAAGCCGCAAGCCTTTTTTTTACAAGGGCTCGGCCTATTTCCTTTGCCTCTGAAACATCCTTGCATGGAGTATACAAAAAAATCATTTTTTGCTAAAAGGGTAACAATGAAAATAATTGAGGTTGCTTTTATATTTTTTGGTTATGAGCAGGTTTTAAGCCTCATAAAAATTAATTTATGAATAGATTATAAAAAATCATAGATTATAAGGTAAAGTCAACTTATGTGGGGTAAGTTTTGGTGGTGAATGGGTGGTGTGGGTGGGACTAAAAAATTTACATATTTACATAAAAACTTTTACAAGCTCACAGCACAATAAAATCGGCTTAACCAGATTATAAAAAAATTAATAAAACAAGAAGTCAGTAGGCGCTCTGCCATTTTCCACAGCCATATTGGGAGTAATATCCCATATGTTTAAACCTTGGTAATGAGAGACTATGTCTTTGTCCCCATCTCCATCAAAATCCGTCAATTCTGGTTTAATCCTAAAAGGATCTCCACGCGGTCCATAAATTGGCAATATGTAGTCTATGAATCTTTTCCCTGCTCCGCCGTCTATATAGATCGCTGTAAAGCCATAAAGGGTTTGTTGTGCAGTAACTCTTGGTTCCTCTGTAGGAGAAATGCTTACATGCTCATCTGCAGTTCTTATATGTAAATATGGTCTTCCTAATGCAGACTGATTTTTATCACTATGAGCATCACAAGCAAGTCCGCCTAAAGCTAGAGCTCCAACAAAAAAAGCTCGTGCTATATGATTTCGACTTATTTGTCTTATTTTATCTGTAAGTGAATTCATTTTGTCCAGCCTCTGATCAAACACAATTTTATTGTTTTTAATATATTTGTTATCACACAGTTATTACAAATAAGTATTTAAATATTTGCTGTAAATAATTTACGACAAATAGGAAGTTTTATATACTTTGAAGTTTTAGAAACCATATGGAAATTATCCAATCCTTAAAGAAATTTGGGCTTTCAGAAAAAGAAGGAAGCGTATATCTAAGTTGCTTAGAATTAGGAGAGACCACAGCAACGAATATTTCGATTAAAAGCAATCTGCCAAGAACATTGGTTTATGATATTTTGGAGAGGCTGATAAATCTTGGTCTTGTTTCTTATAATATAAAAGCAAATAAAAAGCATTTCATAGCAGCAGAGCCAAAAGAGCTACTTAGAATTTTGAAAGAAAAGGAAGAAGCAATAAAAGAGATATTGCCTAATCTTGAAGAATTACAAAAATTAAAAGGGGTGAAGAGGCCTAAAGTTGAAATCTACGAGGGAAAAGAGGGAATGAAAACTGCAATGAACAATATTTTACGCTCAAAGATAAAGGAATTCAGGGTTTATGGTAGCTCAAGGTCGTCTTTAGAAATAATACCTGCATTCATGGATGAATGGCATAAACAAAGAATAAAACAAAAAATACAGATGAAGGTTTTATATAATAACACAAAATCGGCAAGAGAAAAAGTAAAGGAAAAGCCAGAATCATTAAAATATGCGAGATACAAATTCATGCCCATAAAATTAGAGTCGCCTACAGCAATTGTTGTTTATAGCAACAAAGTGGCTTTGCAATCATGGACAAAAAAGCCGTTTACAGTAATGATTGAAGATGAGGAGATGGCAAAAAACCAGATGAGGTATTTTGAAGAATTATGGAAAATTGCAGAATTGTAATCAAAAAAAACAGCATTATTCTGAAAATAAGGTTTGTTTTTCCTGCAAAAATCCGATAAATTTAAATAGAATCCATTTTTCCGTAGTGGGTAGTTCAGACGAGCAAACTAAAAATCAAAGGGGCTGTGGGGTAGCTTGGTCTAGCCTTTCTGGTTTGGGTCAGCATGACTGAAAAAAGCCAGACGACCCCGGTTCAAATACAGGGTTCGGAGCGCGGCCATCGGTGTTCAGCGTTCAGAACTGAACACAGACCGCTGAGCACTGCTCGCTGATTGAAAGTCCGGGCAGCCCCATCAAAAAAATGGTCAAGAAAAAAAAGTTTGGATCTGTCAAAAGGTTTGGTCCTCGATATGGAAGAAGAACAAAGGACAGAGTGTCAGAAGTCGAGGCGCTGAGGAAAAAAAAGCATTCCTGCCCTTTCTGCAAAAAAAACAAAGTAAAAAGATTGGCTGCAGGAATATGGTATTGCAGCAAGTGTAACTGCAAGTTCACAAGCAAGGCATATTCTGTAAGCTCAAAGAAGAAAGTCGTTTCGGAGGCATAAAATGGTTAGCTACAAATGCTTTGAGTGCAACAGGGAAATCTCAGACACAATGCTAAGAAAAAAAGTGAGGTGCCCTTATTGCGGAAGCAAAATGCTTTTCAAGCCGCGCCAAACCACGACAGTTGTAAAGGCAAGATGAGCTTCAGTGCTTTAATAAAATATCCGGAACCAGGATCATATGATTGCTTTTATCCCGAGTTTCAGGAGAAAAACAATGCTCGTGCAACAGTAGCGCTTTCAAAAGAAAAGAACAAGGTTGTATTCATGATAAATTCAAAAGACTTCACTGCTTTCAAAGCAAGAATAAATTCGGTAATAAAACTTATTGAGGTTTACGAAAAGGCAAAAAATGGCAATGAGCAAAGAAGTTGAGCAGAAAATAAGCCAACTGCAGTTGATTGAGCAGAACCTGCAAAATTACTTAATGCAAAAACAAAACCTCCAAAACCAGCTCATTGAGATTGAGAGCGCACAGAAAGAGCTGGAAACAGCAAAAAAGGCGTACAAGATTGTTGGCAACATAATGGTTTCTTCTGCAAAGGAAGATCTTGTGAAAGACCTCAACGAAAAAAAGAAAATTGTAGAGCTCCGAATCAAAAACCTGGAGAAACAGGAGGACAAAATAAAGAAAAAAGCAGAAGAGCTCAAAAAGGACGTTTTATCAAACATGAAAGAGTGATTGCAATGGCAGAATTTGATGAAGTGATTAAAGCGTTAAAAGAACTTTGTGAAGACCCATTAGTGCCTAAAAACGTTAAGGTAAAGCTCCAGAATACAATAAATTCCTTAAATGATGACTGTGAACTATCAATAAAGGTTGACCGCGCCTTGAACGAGCTTGATGAGATCTCGTCTGACGCTAACATTGAGCCGTTCACGAGAACGCAGATATGGAATATTGTTTCTTTACTTGAAAGCCTTTGATTGCTCAACTTTGGGCACCAACACCGCCCTTTAGTGTGATGTGGTTGATTTCTTGTTTCTCCTGTTAGGTATGATAACAACCTTCTCTTTTACCAAAAGGCTGTTAGGTATGAATATTTCATCCCCTTTTTTTGTTTCTACTTTTGTTTCAATAAGGTTGAGGTAGACTATTCTTCCTTCAGCATGCTTAACTTTTATTGTGTCTCCTATCTTCAAACGCCTTTTCTTATGCAGAATAAAGCCTGCTATTAAGTTAGGGATAAAATCTTTTATGCTTAGTAGTATGGACAAAATAATAACGAGCAAAAAAGCTCCGAAAAGAATATATAATATTATTGGGGCTAAGCTAAGGGTTTCTAAAGCCCAAACAACCGCAATAAAATAGATAAAATACGTTGATAAGTTACTTATTATTTCCTCTAGACTGATTGGTATTTTTGTCGCTTTTCTTAAAGACTTGTTTATTTCGAGTTCGTGCAGAACCCTAAGTATTAATTTTCCAACAAGCCTTCCTATTATTATGCCAACAAAGATTATGAGAACAGCCACTATCAGTTTGCTTAGGAACCCGCCTATTCTGATGTTGAGAAAATTGAACGCGTTAAGCATTACTGGATATTCCCCCATAGTATAAATGAGGTAAAAAGATTAGTTTATAAAAGTGTCGGTAAAAAATAAATACTGATTCTTAATACATGTTTTTGCGCATTGGTAAGTACATAAAATGGCAAAAGAAGCAACGTCAAAAAAAGATGCTCAAAGCAGGATAAAGGAGCTTGAGGAAGAGCTCAGGAAAACGCCTTATAATAAGAGAACCCAGCATCACATAGGTCTTATAAAAGCGCAGATAGCAAAGCTTAGGGAGAAGCAGGAAAGGCAAGGAAAAGGTAAGGGAAAGCATGAAGGTTACTCAATAAGGAAAACAGGGGATGGCACAGTAGTTTTAGTCGGCTTTCCATCATCAGGAAAATCAACTTTATTAAACAAAATTACTAAAACAGAGTCTCGCACCGGCAATTACGATTTTACAACGTTGAATGTTGTGCCAGGACTTTTGGAGTATAGGCATGCGAAGATTCAGGTTTTAGACGTTCCAGGGATTGTTAGAGGTGCTGCCTCTGGCAAGGGAAGAGGAAAAGAGGTGATTTCTGTAATCAGGAACGCTGACCTCATTGTTGTGCTTATAGATGCAACCCAGCCAAAGCAGCTTAAATTCCTGAAAAAAGAACTTTTTGACGCTGGGATTCGAATGAATGAGAAGAAGCCTGATGTGAAAATTACGAGAACTTCTAAAAATGGAATTGTTATTGGCACAACAAAAAAGCTCACACGTCTAAGCAAGGAAACAATAAAAGGGATTATGAAAGAATTTAAGATAATAAACGCTGATGTTGTTATAAGGGATAACATAACTGACGACCAGCTGATTGACTGTATTGAGGGGAACAGAGCATACATTAAAGGGGTCATAGTTGTAAACAAGATTGATTTGCTGGACAAGGAGAGATTGGATGAGGTAAAAAAGATGTTAAAGCCAGACCTAGTGATATCTGCTGAGCACGAAATTGGTGTTGAAGAGCTGAAAGAACTAATTTTTGAGAGGCTGGATTTGATAAGGATATACCTCAAGCAGCCTGGCAAGCCAGCTGACCTAAAGGAACCTCTAATAATGTTCAAGTCATGCACTGTGGAAGATGTTTGCAACAAGCTGCACAAGGATTTTGTGAGAAAATTCAGGTTCTGCAGGGTGTGGGGGAAAAGCTCAAAGTTTGACGGGCAAAGGTTCAATTTGAAGCATATCTTGGCAGATGAGGACATTTTAGAAATTCATTTGAGTTGAAATTAATGAAATAAAACCCAAAAAGTTTTAAATAAAAAGAGTTTTCTTACCATAAAATGATAACAGCCTCAAGGGATTCTGGGAGGCCGACTCTTTTGCTTGTGGATGATGATGACAGCATTAGAAATGATTATATGCTTCAAATTGGTGAGAAGTTTCAGATTATACCTTTTGCTGATTACGCGTCTACAATGAGTTATTTGTCGGGCCACAAACCAGATGTTGTTCTTTCAGACATAGATCTCACTGGAGATGGCAGTGGAAGGCAAGGTGTTAATATTTGTGATTTTGCGCGAAAAAATTATGGAATACCAGCATTTTTGATGTCATCAGATTATAGCATGAGAAGCATTGCTGAAAGGAATGGTCTTAAATTTCACCTTAAAGGTGTTGAATCAGTCGCTGATTTGGTGGAAAGAATAAGTAATGCGATTGGATACCACAGCAATTAATTTTTTCAGAAATCCTTAAATACTTTGTGTTCAAACACAATATATGGTGAGTGTTATGGCAAAGAAAGAAGAAGTGAAGATGAGCAAGGAGGAGCAGATAGGGTTCCATAAAGGCTCATTAGCAACACTGGCGAAGGAGAGGCAAGAGCTAAGCAGAATACTGCAGATTGTTGAGCAGTTGATGCAGATGCACGTAAAAGCACTGCAAGAGCTTGGCGTTGATTTGACAAAAGAGATGAGCCCGCAAGAAGGCGAAGTAGATAAAGCAAAGCCAGCTGCCAAAAAAAGCGCAGCAAAGCCAAAAAAGCCTATTGAGGACCTAATTTAAATGGAATACTCATTTCATTTTTCTGGGCATAAAAACATTTCTGCAACGCACAAAACAACATTTGAGCTCACAAAAGAACCAACCCTAACAGAAAAGGGTGACTGCATTATTGGCGTAAAAGCGGATTTTAAATTGTCAGAGTTAAAGAGATTCTTAAGAAAAGAAAAAGTTCTGATAATTATTATGTCAGGGGAGTTCTCTGAGGAAGTTGTGGCTGTGCCTAATAAAAGTTTTAGCTCAGAAAAAGAGCTTGTCGTCAGGACTTCTGGCTTCATCTCAAAGAGGACTTTTGCTGTTATGGCGGACAAGGCGTGCTCTGATTTCTCAAGGGAGATTATCAAAAGCATAAAGGAAAACGGCGGAAAAGTTATTGTTAGAGAAAGCTCATAACTCCTTTATAAAGTAAGAATATTGCAATCGCTGCTGAAAAAGCTGGTGAGGCCAATCCAAAAGCGAGAAGAAGAAGGTATGCTCCTGCCAACACGTCGCCAATGCTCAAAAAATCAATGGTTGCTATCGAGAAAAAAACGCCTTTGAATATTAAGTACCATGCAGCAATAAACAAAAGTTTTTGCGGTAGGAAAATTGAGTACAAAACCAAAAGAGCTGCCAACAAATCCAATAATCCTAAGAGTTGAATCATTATAATGCACCTATTGCAAGAATGATTATTATAAGAATAAAGAGAAACTTCAAAATACGAAAAGGTCTTATTGTGTAATTATTTATTTCATTTAGGGCCCAAGGAATTAGCGCTGCGAGAGCTAAAAATATTAGTCCTGCACCCAGAGTGAAGATTAATGCTGTTTCTTTCAAAACAAAGCTGATTATAAGCAAGAACAAAATAAATCCAAAAAGCTTAGTTATAAACTGCCTGGACGTTCCAAAAGTAAGAAAGTTTTTGTTGTTGGGCTCTGTCAAGCCCATTAGTATGTGTTCCCAGCTTTTGATATAGTAATCCTTGCTTACTATTTTAATGATTACCACCTGTTATGTCAGAAAAAAGGGGTTTATTTAAAGATTGTCTTTTTTTGTTTTTGCAAGGCTGCTAACCTTCAGCCCTATTTTTGAGAACCCAAAGCGTCTGCTTAATTCACGGGCGAAGAAAGCCAAGTAAGTCATAGACAAGAGAAAGCTTATTGCAAGAAGGTTTGTTAATGCAATGTCAATTGCAGGATTCCTAATGACAAGAAGTCCTAGTTTTGAGAATATGCTCCACATAAAAAACAGGAATCCTATGCTGATAGTTATTAATAATGCGCTGAGAAAATCACGCATATGGCCTGAAGTAAGCTCAGACCTGCCATTATGAACAAGGATTAAGGATATTACAATGTGGAATATTCCAAAAACAGCGTATAATATTACCAAAAGAGTGTCTATGAAATCAAGCCCTAAGTTTGACATTTTGAACCTTTTATTTTGAACGTTGCTATTTTAAACATTTTAAACTGTTATAGTGGCATCGCAAAATTGGCTTACCTCTGATATCAGCCCAGGATCAGTGTCTTTTCTTAAGCAGATGATTATCCCATCAACTTGATAATTTCTCATCTTGCCAGCTAAAAAATGCATGAACCTTGCCACTGTTTCCTGCGAAGAGTAAACAAGCAGCGTGTTTAAAGAGTCAAAAAAAACAAATTTTTCATCCTGGGATATTGCTCTGACAGCCTCTGTCATTGCTATTGATATGTCGCTTAAGTCGCGTGGACTTCTTAAGTAAAAGCAGTTTTCAGCATCAGGAATGTGTGACTGGTGCATATGAGACACAGCATCAATAAATATTATCATGTTTGTGTCAACGCCATTCCTTTTAAACGTGTCAGCAAGTGTTGAGAAAGGCTTGTTTATTGTTATATAAACGCCTGGAAAGTGCTTTATATTTGTAAAATATTTTACCAAGTTGACATTTGTTTCCTGATAATTGTCAATGTCAACGAGGAAAAGCGCTATGAACTTATCAAGCTTTTTAATGCTGTCCAAATACCTCTTTTTCATGAGATAGACTAACACAGAATGCTTTATAAAAGTTTCTTTTTTTGAAAGCAAAATTATTTATAGCAAAAGCTTGATTTGTATTGATATGGAAAAGAAGAGATTTTTTATAGGATTAGTGCTTGGCTGGATGCTGGTTTTATTTTTGTCAGTGTTGAGTGTTTTTTATGGAAATAATGTTTCAGGAGCTGTTGTGAAGCAGATAAAGCCGCTCTCGCAGAGTGTAAGCATTGTTCTTGTTACTACGCTCCTTGTTGTTGTATTGCTTAATGGAATACTTATAAGGAGTTATTTTAAAAAACAAGCTTGATTATTATTCTTAACTTTTTAGTAACAACAATCAAAAAGATTTATATATAACAAATGAATTTGTTAGGGTAAAAATGAAAGGACAAAGTCAGGAGATTCCTAGGTATGAAGTAAAAAGCCAAGATGAAAGAAAATACAAGAAAATTGAGAGGCTATTAACATATAATGGAAAAGTTTCTAGAGACACGCCACTGTCAAGAGACCTTTCAAGGCTGGTTAGCCTGAAAGGAAAAACACCTCTTGCAAAGCAGCTTGGCAATGGTGTGAGTAGGCTTGAGGATTCTCTTGTAAGAAGAATGCTCAGAGGAGAGCACTTATTTGAGGAAGGAAGCGCTGAATGGCTTTTAGCTAAAGCTGCCTTATCAATAGCTGCTGAGGAACAGCAAGGAAAAAGAGACCTCGGAACGCCCGAGCTGATACACCCATTTCTTATCGCAAGAGCAGCAGTCGCGTATGATCTTGGATTAGTTGGGTTGGTTTCTGGCCTAACACATGACATTGGAGAGGAGGTTATCAAGGCAGAGCACTCAGACATAAACCCAGAGCAAATAATGAATGGTGTCAACAAAAGAATTCTGGAAGAAATGGAAAAAAATTTGGATAGATATATTCCTAGGAAGAAATGGGCTGAGATTTCTAAAGTGTTAGATGATGCAGCAACGATTTCGGCAAGACTAACAAGAAGATTAAGTGAGCCTTATCACAGTTACATAGTTGGAGCGCTACATAATTATTATGAAGGAAACACGTTTAATCCGCGATTGGCTTATGTAGCTGCAGTCTTAAAATATTTTGATAGGTTATTTAACACCCTAGATGTTGATTCTGTCGGTGAAGAAAGCCTGCTTGACCCTAAAAAAAGGTTCAAGCTTATTGCAAAAAATATTTTACTGGAAAACGAGACGAGAGTGCTTAGGAATAGGAGGGATTTCAAAATAGAGGACCGGCTAAATAAGAATTTAGCTTTTTTAGGGCATACAATCTTATATTTTACTGAGTTAGAGGCTGCAAAGTGGATGGGGCATATAAGAAAGTATTTGCCAAGAAGTTATAATGCTGCAGAAACAGACGAGTGGATTCAGGAATTTGAGCGCAGGGGTGGCTTTGATAAAAGGACAAGGAAGAGGCCTGCAAAACTTGTTGCTAAGTACCCTTGGCTCAGATTTCATGGAAAGATGAATTATGTGAGGGGTCATTTCAGAGGAGAGCATGACTTGGAATTATTGGAAGATAGCATTGAATTGTATGAGTCAGTTTATGCTATGCGAAGAGCAGCCCAATTAATGTATGTTGAGCCACATAGGATTATTGATAACCTAACAGGAGACAGTGGCTGAAACCCCACAATATTATTGCATAATTGCTAAAAAATAATAATAAAATGGCAAGTGCTTTTTCAACACAGGAAGTAAGGGAATTCCTTGAACTTACAGACATAATATTGGGGTGTTATGAAGACGGCAGGCCAGTGTCTCCTGAGCTCTTAGAGAAGACTCTTACTAGAGCGCGCCTAAAGGAGCTGCAGAGGTATCTGGAAAACGAAGCATACCATAGTATGAACAATTTAAGAAGCGTATGTGGCAATATAAAAACAAGGTACATGAAGAGAAAAAGGGCGCAGAAAAGCACTTACCAAAATGTCTTTGACGGCGGAACATATGAGGTTTGGGATTTTGATCATGTTTCCCATGGAATAATATCATCTATGATTTTTGGATTAAAGTCAAGGGGCGGCTTCTGGCAGAAGTATCCAAAACACATAAAAGAGGGTAGAAGAAGAAGTGATTTTGCAAGGGCCACTGTAATTGTGAAGCATCCTGATGCTCCACATCTGCCACGCGGAGTTCCTGATGTGGAGATAACAGCATTAACAAGAGAAGAGAGGGAAGCCTACAGGAAAAACAATGGTGCTGCTTGGGAGGAATACGAAAAAAAATGGGGGGAAAAGAATAAGAGGACAGCAGAAGAGCTTGTTATGGTTATTGAGAAAGGCATTTTTCCTTTTAAGGTTATAAACAGAAAAGACTTGCCCGTATTGTATAATGGAAGAAGGGTTTTGATGCGCGGACAAAGGTTCTCAATGTTTGGAGGAGGGCCGAGGGATTTTATTGACGCTGATTACTTAAGGTTTCCAACAGTGGAAGAAGCAAAGGAGTTTGTTGATGATTTACGGAACAAGAATATTACTGAGACCTTGGAGAATATTGTTGGGGCAAGAGAAGCTTTCTCGTATGAGAAAAATGATGAAATGTATTATGTTGCGAGAGACAGGAGTTCTGTTGCAGTTATGATCACGCCGATTAAGCATAGCAAAAGACAAGGCAAGGTTGCAACACTGCTTTCGAAAGTAATGACAAAATACACGTGCACGACCCATAGATGGGAAAGTGTAAGGGGTGCGGAAGAATACATGGACTATATCAGGAAGACAGTAGATGCTAGGCCAGTAAAAAAAACAAAATTTTCGCATGACGTTCTGCTTTTTAAGAGAGGAAACAATTATCATATACTAGCGAGAAGGAATAATGAAATTGTGGAGTTTGTTGGTAGTGGGAGAGAGAGCATCTTTTTTGATGCTGCAAAAAGGGTTGTTGACGATGCTCTCAACCCAAAAAACAAGGTTAAGAAAGAATACTGCGGAGCTTTTAAAGGTCTTGTTAAGTTTGATTTAAGCTCAATGCCTGGGCTAATATTAGAGGAAGGCTGTGTTTTAGAGGACAGGCTGTCACGATATGATAACCTCGAAATTGACACTAGCTCAGGGGAGTTCATGTCTGACAATTATTTTAGGGAGCCGAAAGGCGAGAGAAAGTATGCGGGCAGTATTAACATGACAATAATTTTTAATGGTCAAGAGATCGAGCTTAAAATAATGACTCCAGAGCTTTATTACAAGTCTTTCTGCGGAAACCCAAAATGGGTTCCAAGAGAGTCTGGAGGTTACAAAGCAGGAGAGGAAACATTCAAGGATTTTATAGACGTCCTTGAAGTGTTTAGAAGAAGCCCTGAGCAGTCGCTTCGTGACATCAGGGATGATATTGAGATAAACTTGTATTTGAGAGAGATGAGAGAATTCCGTGAATTATTAGAATATGTGACTAGTTTTGATGAAGCATTAGATGTGTTTAACGAAGCAAGAAGGATATATTTAAGAGCATGCACTGATCATCCTCCCCAAAAGACAGAGAGGTTAGGCAGATTGCTCTCATCATTTTTGAACCCTTATTTTTCAGAGAGAGGCCTTGCCATAATTGACGTTGCAGACCAGCTGCAATCACTGGAAGGGGAAATAATGGGGAAACCTATAAGCGTTGTTGTTAATGAATCATTGCATTTGTCAAGGTTAAATGAGATATTAAGAATCTTGGATGAAAAAACCCCTTTGATAAGCCAAACTGGAATTTCACATAATCATCGCCTGCAGGCTTATGCTTTGCTGGAAATGGCAAGGCATTACGAAGAATTTTATGGAATATCGTTTCCTACAAGCTACAAAGAGGAAACAATGATGCCGAAAATCAACGGGTTTTTAGAGCATTTTGTTAAGGTAGAGCCGTCTAAATTATTAAGGAATCTGATAACGCCTGAAAGCCTTGAAAGACTGATGTTTGGGAGTGAAGAGCATCAGATGGGATTAAATGAGGAAGGCAGGGCTTTCTTTAATAGTGGGGGGTATCATAGAATAACAGAGGTTCCTAAAGGATTAACCTTAACTTCCCGTCTTGGTAAGTACAAGAAAAGCGTTATAGAAGATGATTTTAATAATGTATTTCGCCCTCTTGGATTTTCAGATGATGAGATTTCGTTTATGGTTAGTCGCGCCTGCGACTTAGTAAAAACATTGAAGATTAGGAGGTTTAACGAGCTTTATAATGGCATTCCATTACACAGAACAACATATATTACTTGATAATCCTGGTTTTCGGCACAAAATTGGTTAGATTGTTATTCCTGATTTTTCCGCACCCTAGAAAATCGTTTCCTGACTTAACAATTTGAAATGATTGAGTATCTTGCTCTAAAGGTATGCTGTATCCTTTCATCCATAATATTTTTTGCTTTTCATCAAGCTCAACAACATTCTTTGTTGCTTCTTTGCCAAAGATTTGAGAGCCTTCAATGCTTAGCCTAATCTCATTATTTGTCAATTCGCCGAGATAAAGTCCGAGAGCATCAACTCTTAGTTTTTCCATATCAAATTTAAGAACTTCTTTGTTCACAACATACAACCTGTTTTTCCTGTTAATCAAAAAAGCCATGTTTGTTTCTTTCTTGATTCCCCACTGCTTGTTGAGAATTTCAAGAATTCTTCTCACTTCTTTTTTATTCAGTATTTTAAGCTTCATCATATACCCCACAATGGGTTGTCCTTGCGCATTATAGCAGCTATTTCTTTTAGCACTTCGATTTCTCCCTCTGAGAAGCAGTGCTTAAGGCTTTTCTGCTGCCTGAACTCTTCTTCGGATATTGCAGAGTAAAGAATGTCTCCCTCATGAATCTGCCTTCCGACTGTTGCGCCCTCGAGAGCTACTGCGACCTGCTTGTTTTTCCCTGCTTCTGCAATGCTTTCTTTTTCCTGCTGAATATTTTTTACTTTTGCAATTGTTTTGCCGTTTTTCATTAGGTCAATCCCTGTTTTTAATGTTCCCTCAATGATGTCGACTCCCACAATAGCTGGGTTGCTCTGCCTGAAAACATAACCTTTCATTACCTCAATTTTGCACGGCTTTGTAAACGCGCAAAGCATCTTTTCCTGCTCTGCCTTTTGTGTTTCCTCACGCCACTTCTCAAAATCCTCAATTAATTTGTAAATTACATTATTAGTTAAAATCTTGACTTTTGATGATTTGGCGTCTGATTCTGCTGTGACATTAAATCCTAGTATTACAGCATTTAACGGGTCTGTTCCCAAGTTGCTCTCAGCCTCGACAATGTCTTTTTTTGTTATTTTTCCTATTTCTGCCTTTCTTATAGGAACTAGTTTCTCGGCAAGAAGCTTTGAAAGCGCCTCTAACGAGCCGAGAGTGTCAGCCTTTATTATCACACCTTCTTTCTCAGTTTTTATTAGTACTTCCTCAACCTCTTTTTGGACTTCCTCTTTTGCCTTTTCAACATCAAGCGCAACCATCAAAGGCATTCCCGCCACTGCATTCTCAAGGCCGGGAGCAGATATTTTTACTCCTGTCGCAGCTATAACTTCTTTGACGTGGTTGAACTTGCTTTTTTTGTCCCGCATCTCTGCTAATGGTGCTGGCTCAAGCAATGCCCTCACTTTAGTAACAATCGGCTCATCCACTGAACCTATCACAACCGTGTCATTAACTTTTAGAACGCCGTCAAATATTATGACATCAATTGTTGAGCCAAGCCCTTTCTCCTCCTTAACTTCGATTATTGTGCCTTTTGCAGGGCCTTCAACGCTGCAGTCAAGGCATTGATTTAAAAATTTCTGGGCGAGCCCTGCTATCATCATGAGTAGTTCTGGAATTCCTTCTTTTGTTACTGCAGAGCACGGCACAATAGCAACCTGTTTTGTGTAATCATCAACCCTGTCAAACCTTTCTGACTGAAAACCCAATTCATGTATTCTGCCAACCAGCTCGTATAATTTTTTTTCGATTTCTGTTCTTACTTTTTCATCCTGCTCTTGAATTGCAGTGAGGATTGGCTTTTCTGATTTTTTCCATCCGGGTATTAAGTCAATCTTGTTTGCAGCTATGATAAATGGTGTTTTGTACTGTTTAAGTATTTCAATTGATTCTAGAGTCTGTGGCTTAAAACCCTCGTTGATGTCAACCACAAGAATCGCGATATCTGCTATGTTTCCGCCGCGTTTCCTTAAGCTGGTAAAGGCTGCGTGTCCTGGAGTGTCAATAAAGAGAAGCCCTGGAATTGTGAAGTCCATTTTCAATTGGCACAACAATTCCTTGCATATTCTCTTGATAGTCTCAATAGGAATAATGCTTGCACCTATAGCCTGAGTTATCCGTCCTGCTTCTTTCTCGATAATGGCAGTTCCCCTAATGCTGTCCAGGATAGAACTCTTTCCGTGGTCTACATGACCAACTACTACGCAGATGGGTGATCTGACTGCCATTTTCAATCATATTAGCAAGGAACAGCGTGTTGTTTTTATATTTTTTCTTTATGTAGCAAAGTCAACTTATGTGAGATAAGTTTTAGTGAAAGGGTGGTGTGTGTGGGACTAAAAAAATTTTATAATCTCTTAACTCAACAAAATTAGCTTAATTTGTAATATGAGTTAAAAAAAAGAAATGCGAGAGAGACTTAGAACGTCTGGAAAGGGGGGTTAAGTCTTTCTCTCGCAAAAAAATGATTATGCTTCGTGAATGACAGTAAAGCTTGTGGTGTTTTCTATGCCTTCAATCATTTGGATTTTTTGTAGGAGAACCTCATCATACTCCTTTACATCCTTGACGCGCACAATTGCTATTATGTCAGTTCCGCCTGTAACTATGTCTGTCCTTTCAACAAAGTCGAATTTCTTTATTTTTTTTGCAATATCATATTGGGAAATTTTGTTTTGCTTGAGCAGCTTAAGGTCAACTTTTATCAGTACATACACTACAAAACCTTTCCCGATTTTTTCATAGTCGAGGTTTATGGTAAAATTTTTTATTACGCCGTTTTTCCTTAGCTTTTTGATTCTGTTGTGTATGGTTGTTGCCGGAAGCAAAGTTTTTTTTGCTATTTGCCTGGTTGTATAATCTCCGTTCTCTTTGAGCACTTCAAGTATTTTCAAGTCTTTGTCATCAATAATTCTTTCCATTATGGAACAAATGTTCCAAATATTATATAAATTTTTCTATTTTTTGCAATTTTTTTAATTATTTTTGGATTAAATTATTATATTTGTAATCATTTCTGATTAATAAAATGGTATTCATAAGTGATATTATTGGAAGAGAAAAGCTGGACGAAGTCGTTGAAATGGTTTTAAGAAGCCCATGGCACATTATTGACGACTTGATGTCCAGTCTCTTAACAACAAAGCGGAACAGGACAAGAATCCAGGCAATTGTCTTGCCGTATGACAGTGAAGTGCTTGTTTATTCATGCAGGATAAGGCATGATGACAGCTCATCTGCAATTGGCCGATTAAACAAAGTGGTTGAAGAAAGCAGAGATATTACAAAAATAAGAGTGGATGAATCAGTGTTTGAAGCATTGAGAGATGACTCGGCATACAACTTGTACCCCTTTGATGAGGAAGCAGGATTATACCTTAGAAGATGCGAACTGCCGGAAGGCGCTCAGAGAAGGGAAAGCAAACAGTTTTTTTGCATGGGAATAGCAGAGTTCGGAACGCTCAGAGGCTGCTGGGTTAACAAAATGGTTTACACTCCAGACCCGGAAAGATACAGAATAAAGTCAAAAAGCAAGCTCACTTGGGATTAGATTAGTTAATGATAGAGAGTGTTGTCTTGATCTAAACCATATTTTCTTTTTAATTCTTCAATCCTGGCTGAGAGCCTACTTATGCCAGCTGTGATTCTGCGCTTTTCTTCCGTGCTCTCAGCAGCTGTGAGCGCTTCAAGATTAGCGTCAATTCTTTTTTTGAGATCATCAATTTCGCCGATTGCATCCATGCTTTCTTGAAGAGCTGCGAAATCATGCTCTGTCATTCTTTCCAGCAGGTTAAGGTAATCCCCTCTCATATCAAACAACAGGTCCCTGTACTCTTTGAAGTATGTTGATAATTTCTGCATCACTTCCGGCACTGCAGGATTTACTGAAGTCCTTTCTCCAAAGTTCACAGCCATTTGGTAGTATGATTTTCCGCGCTGAACTTGGGCTTCAAAACTTTTACTAAGAAAGTCACCACCACAAACGCCTTCAGGAAATAATCCAAGCATGAACAGCAGGAAATCAGCGTTTACCCTGCAGATATCAAACCTTGTCCTGTAACTTTTAGAACGGGCAATTCTTTCAAACACGTCTGAGTCGTAAGGAGAGACATATTGCAAAAACCTTCCTGAATTCCTCGACCTCATCGGGTCGAGAAGAACTCCTGTGATATAAACATTCACATCCTCATCAAAAATGACACTGTTTGACGGAAAAGAGCTCATTCTTTCTTTAAGCAGACTGCTGATCAAGAAATATGATGCCGGATTTGACTCATGAGGATCATTTAAGTCAGTGTAAACTAAATTTTCCATTTGAATTTTTTCTCAGAAGAAATATTTAAGAATTTCTGTAAATTTGCTGTTAATAATCTTTTGCAGCACCAAAATGCTTAAATATTAGTTGTTATTGTAGAATGGTAATAACCAATGGGGTGGTTTTGTATGAATCACAAAGCACTGTTTGTCACTTTAATTTTTGCGTTTTTGATGATGTCAGGGTTTAACCGCGGCGGATTAAACGTTGGAAGAGTTTATGGCAATTCTCTCAATGACGAATTCGAGATTTTAGTGAATTCTCACAGCGTGTCAAGAAACTTTGAGGATATGTCAATGCGAGTTTACATACCTGAGCTTGACCTTGTTTTTCCGAGGAGAATGTTCCGCTTCAGCTCGCACGACTGCTGTAATGGAGACAAAAGGCTTTCAACGCACTTCTTTTCTTATGATAAGAAGAAAACGCCTGACTGCTTTCATGTGAGAATAAGCTTGAGGGACAGGAGAAGTTCAAAGCGCGACGTTGATTACGCGCTTGTCTGCCTGTAAGTTTAAAGTTTAAATAGTATTTCTTTTTCTTTTACTTTTATGAGATTAATCCAGGAAGGAAAGGCTGTTGTGTTCGTCGAAAGCTCAGACAATATTAGTAAAAAGCTTGCAGTGTTTTACAACCCTGTCATGAAGCTTAACAGGGACTTAAGCATCATATTATTAGATTCTCTCACTAAGAACCATCTTAATGTAGGGCTGCCTTTAGCAGGGTCCGGTATAAGAGGCATTCGATTTCTGAAAGAACTGCCTAGAAGAAAGATTAAGAGCGTTTCTTTCAATGATTACAAGGAAGGCTTCATAGAAATGATGAAAAAAAACTTAGTTGAAAACAGGTTAATCAATGACAAAAGAGTCCTCTTGTTTAATCAGGATGCGAATGAATTCTTAATGCAAAGCAAGGGCTTTGACTACATTGACATTGACCCTTTCGGCACGCCAAACCCTTTCCTCGACTCTGCGGTAAAAAGGCTTTCAAGGAACAGCATCTTAGCAGTAACAGCGACTGACACCTCAGCACTTTGCGGAACACACCAAAAAGCTTGCGTGAGGAAGTACTGGGCAAAGCCGCTGCACAACGAGCTAAAACATGAAATAGGACTTAGGATTCTAATAAGAAAAGCCCAGCTTGTTGGAGCGCAGTATGACAAAGCCTTGGTGCCCGTCCTTTCTTTTTCAGTCGATCATTATTTCAGGGTTTTTTTCTCATGCACAAAAGGAAAAGAAGCAGCTGATAAAATATTAGAGCAGCACGGCTTTTTCAAGGATTCAGGACCTATGTGGCTTGGAAACCTAGGCGACAAAAAGCTGGTCAGCAAAATGCTTAAGAAAGCAGACGGCAAAGCCCTTAAACTGCTGGAAATAATAAATGAGGAATTAAGAATTGGCACTGTCGGGTTTTACGACACGCATAAGCTTGGCAAAAGAATCCCTGTGCGCGATGAGTTAATTGCCAGAATAAGAAGAAAGGGTTTTAAGGCTGGCAGAACCCATTTTAACCCTGTTGGGATTAAGTCAGACATTCCAAAAGAAGAATTACTAAAGATTATTTAGCCAACCGCCCTTCTTACGTCTGTTACTTCAACAGATGCAACGCCCTCAATGCCGGAAATGTTTTTTTCCAGCTCGTCAGTCGAGCCTTTTGACTCATCCATGACAAATATGATTTGCAAAGCTTTAAGCCCAAAAGCAATTGGCTGCATTTCCTCCCTTGTCTCGGTTTCGCCGCAGAAATCCTTGATTTTCCCTTTAGCTTCTTCTTTCACTTTCTCAAGGTCTGTTTCCGGCGACTCAGGCATTATTTTCAGCGTGATTATAACATCAGCCATTTGCATCACTTAATTAGGGCCTTCAAATCCGCACTTAGGGCACTTGTACTTCGCAACTATTTTGCGACAGTCCAAGCAGCGCACAATCTCATATTTTAGGCAATTCGGGCATGGGAATACTGCGTTTCCTTTCTGGTTTGTTATTCTCTTCTTACATGATATGCAAACCAACTGTTTTTCCGGTTTCTCAGCCATTATGCCAACCTCCGAGAACAGGTCTTTGGAAGAAATTTATAAATCTTTTGTTTTTAAATTTAAAGCAGAATTCTTGACGGCTTTAAAAACACAGTATCTATTATTCTTTGCATTGTATAATCATAAACACTAATGCTACAAGAATCTTCAGTGATGCTCATAATCATAAAATGATGCTCCTGCGATTTTGCAACCCTTAACTGTTTTAAATAATTTGTCTCAGCGTTTGCATCTAAACAGTGCGCACCGTTAGGCTTGGTAGAACTGCATCCAAATCCTCCTCCACCACCGGCAACAATGAAATTTCTTTCATTATTATCTTGAGTTTGGATTACGAATCTTTCATATGCGTGGATGTGTCCGCTTAATACTGCTGTTATGTCATATGAATTTAATAAAGAATTAATTGATTCCTTAACATTTTGGTAAGGCCCTCTTCCGGCAGTTGTGTAAGGTGGGTAGTGTAAGACTAAAAAATTAAATCTTTTTGATTTAGTATCTAGGGTTTGTTTTATCCAATTTTCTTGGTCCTGAGATAATCTTACATTACTATGAACATCCATACAAACAAATAAAGCAAGAGGATCTTCAATGTAATAATAATTTCCATTTCCATTTTGAGGTATATATCCGTCAAAGAAATCAAGATATTTTTCTAGGCCAACAAAAGAATCATGATTGCCAATTAAAGGATAAAAAGGAATTTTTGATCTTAAATCAGAAGTTATTTCATCAAATTTAGACCATTGGTTAGTTCCTAGATTGTGTACTTGATCTCCCATGCATATAACCATATCAGGAGATTCTCGTAACAAGTTATCTATTACTCTCCTATGATATACTTCAGATGGCTGAAATTCTTGTGAACCATCGTAACCTGCATGAGGATCACTATAAATTCCCACTCTCAATTTGACGGGTTTTTTATGCTTATTTTCCCAGTTATCAATAATTATTTCATCGTCACTACAACCCAGATTTATTGATGTAAATGTAAGTGGAACGAGCAATCCTGTTAAAC
>RFII01000038.1 GCA_003695265.1 Candidatus Woesearchaeota archaeon
AATGGGTTGAGAAAAGCAACTCAATTCTCTTATTTTTTATTCCTGCAACTGCCAAATTAGTATTGGTTCCACCAATGTCCCCCCCAAGGACAAAATAATCATAATCATTTTTTCTTATTAATTCTTTGTAATTTTTTGTTTTGTAATTCATATTATCACTTTTTTAACAGCTTTGATGATGTGCTTATATGTCAGCCCGAACTTTTTGTATAATTCTTTGTCAGAGCCGGATTCGCCGAACCTGTCTTTTATACCTATAAACTCCATCCTTGTCGGGTAATTCTGCGCTAACACCTCTGCTACCGCGCTTCCCAGGCCGCCATGAATTTGATGATCTTCAACAGTGACAACAGCTTTTGTTTTTTTCGCGGCTTTAATAATTTCTTTCTTGTCAATAGGCTTTATTGTATGAACATTTAGGACAAGAGCGCTTATCCCTTTCTTTTCGAGTTCTTTTGCAGCCAGCAACGCCTCATAAATTATGGGGCCGCAGCTTATTATCGCAACATCACTGCCGTCTTTAAACAGCTGGGCTTTTCCAATCTTGAATTCTGTGCTTTTGGTCGTTATTATTGGTGATTTCTGCCTGTTGACTCTTAAATAAGCCGGCTTTTTTGTTTTTGCTATTGCAATTGTTGCTTTCTCTGCCTGAATAGCGTCGCAAGGAGCAATAACCTGGATGTTTGGCATAACCCTTGTTATTGCAATGTCTTCTAGTGCTTGGTGGGTTGCTCCGTCCGGACCAACGCCAATTCCCGCATGGCTCCCAACAATCTTCACGTTCTGGTTATTATAGCATATTGTTGTCCTTATCTGCTCCCAGTTCCTTCCAGGAGAAAACATGGCGAATGAAGTGATAAAGGGAATTTTTCCTACGTGGGCTAATCCAGAAGCGACTGTAGCAAGATTCTGCTCTGCAACCCCCACCTGGATGAACCTGTCAGGAAACTCTTTTATGAACGCGCTCAGCTTTGTTGAGCCCGCGAGGTCCGCTGTGATAGCAACAACGTTTTTATTTTGCTTTCCAGCCTTAAGGATTCCCTTGCCGAAGCCAGCCCTAGTTGATTCCTTCTCCTCATTCTCAGTGAATAAATTTGGGTTGAGTCTCATCTTATCCTTAGCCTTTCTTTCTTAAGTTCTTCAATTGCTTTTTCAGCCTGCTCTCTGCTTGGTGCTTTGCCATGCCACTTGTAATCATTTTCCATGAAAGAAACGCCCTTTCCCGGAATTGTTTTAGCGATTATTATTGTCGGCTTTGCCTTTGTCTTATCAGCTTGCTCGAGAGCTTTTAGTATTTGCTTTATGTCATGAGCGTTAATCTCGATCACGCTCCAGTTAAAGGCTTCATATTTCTTTTTGAGCGACCTTAAAGGCATAACCTCATCTGTTGTTCCGTCAATCTGAATGTTGTTTCTGTCCATTATTTGAATTAAGTTATCCAAGCCATATTTCGCAGCAAACATTACAGCTTCCCAGGTGTTGCCCTCTTCGTGCTCGCCGTCAGATGTCAAGCATACAACCCTGTTTTTCTTGCCGCTCATTTTCAAGCCTAGGGCCATTCCAGCAGCCTGGCTTAAGCCGCAGCCGAGCGGCCCGGACGAGCTTTCCAGGCCAGGCAGTGCTTCTCTATGGGGGTGTCCTTGCAGCCTTGAGCCAATCTTCCTTAAATTCATAAGCTCTTTTTTTGGGAAAAAGCCTCGGTTAGCCATTACAGCGTACAGAGCAGGGCATATGTGCCCGTTTGAGAGAACAAGGTAATCACGTTCCGGGTCTTTTGGCTTTTTCGGTCTTACTTTTAAAAAACTGAAGTATAATGTAACTAAAACATCAGTCATTCCTAAAGAGCCAGCAGGGTGGCCTGACTTTGCCTCAGCGATCATTCTGATAACGTCCTGCCTTACAGTGTTTGCCATTATTCTTAATTGCTTAACATCCATTTTATTAGTGCTCATTTTAGGTGTTTTCTCAGATTTTTAACATCATCTTTTACATTCTTCGAATTTGCCAGGTATGATCCGACCACGAATAAGTCAGCTCCAGCCTCGGCAGCCATTCTTATTGTCTTATCATTTATTCCGCCGTCGACCTCAACCTTTAATTCTGGATTAATCCTTTTTATTTCTTTCACTTTCTCTAATGCTTCTGGAACAAATCTGCCGCCATAAAACCCCAGCTCAACGCTCATTATTAGGACTTGGTCAACTCTCTCAAGATAATCTCTTATTTTATCAACAGGAGTGCTTATTTTTAGGGCAAGACCGACTTTTTTTCCTTTTCTTCTCGCGAGTTTAAGCGCATTTCCAAAATAGTTTGACTCATAATGAATTATTACTGTTTCAACTTTGTCTGAGTTTTTTTTAATCCAACTAACAGGATCCTCAACCATGAGATGCGCTTCTGTGCTTACATTATCTTTAATTAAGAAATCAAAATTTAATGACTCATTATCAGCGAATTTCCCGTCAATAATATCAAGCTGGATTCCATCCACATAACCCTTTTCTTTGCTTATGAGCTTATCAAGCTCATCCTGGTTTTTTGCTATTATAGCTCCAATAATTTTTTTCATTTTTCAAGCTTACTTATTTTCTCGAGCCTTCTCTTATGCCTTGCTTTGCCGCTGAACTTTGTGTTAAGCCAAACAGAAACAATCCTTTTTGTTTTCTCGAACGGAAACCCTTTGCCTCGCAGGCAGAGTATATTAGCATCATTGTCCAATCTTGACATTCTTGCAGTGTGCAAATCATAAGCATTGACAGCTCTTGCTCCTTTAACCTTGTTCGCTGCTATTACCATCCCTGTTCCAGTCGCACACACAAGAATTCCCTTGTTCTTTTTGTTTGAAGCAACTGCTTTTGCGAGTTTTTCCGCGTAGTCCGGGTAGTCATCATTTTTTTTCAAACTGTAAGCTCCTATGTCAATAAAAGAAATCTTTCTCTTATTAAGGTATTTCTTTAATTTTTCTTTTAAGGAAAACCCTGCGTGGTCAGACCCAATTATTATCATTCTTATCTTTTTCTTTGCAAAAATTCTTTTAAATAATTTGCTTTTATTGCGTCACTACTATGAAGTCTGCAAAGCGCTTTCTTTTTTGATATTTAGGTAAAAATATTTATATTTCCTATTCTTTAAACGTATAGGGTGATAATCATGAAGTACTTAAAATACATAAGCCCTCTTAATAGGGTTCTTCTTGGTCTTGTGATGTTTGTTGCTGGAGGAATGAAGCTCTTGGTGTCTGGGCCTGACAACGTTTCTGGCATGCTTAGTGGCATAGGTTTTCCAGCACCCTTGTTCTTTGCATGGGTGCTCATAGTTTTTGAAATACTGTGCGGGGCAGCCATAATAATGAACTGGAACATAAAGTATGCTGTTATACCTCCAATGATAATACTCCTGGTTGCTTCTTTCACAGTTCACATAAGCAATGTTTCCAACCTTCTAATACACTTGGCTTTGACGTCTAATTACGCGCTCATAGCTGTTCCACACTGGAAAAAGAAATAGAAAATATGGTGGTTTTTTGAAGCGCGTTGTGATTATTGGAGGTGGCTTTGTAGGGTCTTTAGTGGCGAAGAAGCTGGAAAACAGGTTTAAGGTTACTCTAATAGACAACAAGGACTGTTTTGAGTTCACTCCAGGAGTTCCAAGGACTTTAGTGCAGCCAGAGCATAAAAAAAGCATTCAGGTAAAGCACAAAAATTACCTTAAAAAGGCAACAATCATAAATGATGAAACAATTAGCATAGGAGAATGTTTTGTTAACACCAAAACTAAAAAATTGTTCTTTGATTACTTGGTTATTGCTTCTGGCTCTAGTTACTCCTCACTGTTAAGCAACGTTGTTGTTTCCACAAAAGCAGATGTTCTGAGCAGTGTTCATGATGATTTGAAGAAAAGCAAAAAAATACTTATCATTGGTGGAGGCTTTGTCGGAGTTGAGGTTGCTGGAGAAATCTGCGAAAGATTTCCAAATAAGAGATTAACATTAGTACATGCACAAAACAGATTATTGGAGAGATGCACAGGAAAAGCCCAGGAATACGCAAAAAATCAATTAACAAAAAAGGGTGTTGAGATAATATTTAATGAATTAATAACAAGGAATTCCGGAAACATTTTCCACACTAACAAAGGCAGAAAGATAAAGGCTGACATTGCTTTTTCATGTGCAGGAATAATACCAAATTCTGGCTTTATAAGAGATGAATCTTTGAAAGTCGGGCGCGGCTTCATAAGAGTAAATGATTATTTGCAAATGATTGGTAAGAATAATGTTTTTGTCGGTGGAGATGTGAGTTCTGTAAAGGAGGAAAAGCTCGCCCAAGTAGCTCAAAAGCATGCTAAAATAATTGCAAGGAACATAATTTTTAGTGAAAGCAATAAGAAATTGGTTAAATATATTCCTCGCTCAAGGCCGCTTCTCATAAGCCTTGGGAAATACAAGGGCATTCTCACTTATAATAACTTCACATTAACAGGAATCATCCCTGCGTTTATGAAAATTCTTGTAGAATGGAAGTCTATGATAAAATACAAATTATGGTCTAAATTATAATTTTTATAGTTTCTTAGTTAAGCCGACTTGATTGTAATGAGTTTGGGTGGTGCGGGGCTGGACTAAAAAAATTTTTACAATCTCTTAACACAAAAGAATTGACTTAACCTATTTTCTTATCCTTTAACAACACCTAAAGGCCTTAGCTTTGCAACTAATTTTCCGATGCCAGCTTTATGGCTTACCCTCACTACTTCATCAACATCCTTGTATGCTTTTGGCGCTTCCTCACTTATTCCTCTCCATGATGCAGCCTTTACGTAAATGTTCTGCTTCTCAAGCTCTGATTTGATTTGTTCTCCTCGCCAGCTTTGATTGGCCTGTTTCCTGGACATC
The DNA here is from genome assembly GCA_003695265.1 of Candidatus Woesearchaeota archaeon. GTDB lineage: Archaea > Nanobdellota > Nanobdellia > Woesearchaeales > J072 > J072. The sequence continues at coordinate 4,895 of RFII01000038.1, forward strand.
ATCCTTCCGGCGCCGTGCGCTGTGCTTCCAAAGCTCTCCTTCATCGCCTTTTCTGTGCCGACAAGCACGTACGAGCAGGTTCCCATGCTTCCAGGAATAAAAATTGGCTGGCCTGTCTCCTGATAATGTTTTGGAATTTCCTTGCTTCCAGGGCCAAATGCTCTTGTGGCGCCTTTCCTATGAACCCATGCCTCGAATTTTTCTCCGTTTGCTTCATGCTCTTCAACTTTTGCAATGTTATGAGCGACGTCGTAAACCGTTTTCACCTTGACCTTTTCACCGAAAATCCTTTCCAATGCTTTTCTCACCTGGTGTCCTATTATGTGGCGGTTGGTCCAGGCAAAGTTTGCTGAGGCGCACATCGCCGCAAAGTAATCCTTTGCTATGTCACTTCCGGAAGGCGCGTAAATAAGGTCTTTTTCAGGAAGCTTGTCCATTATTTCTGGGAATGTGTCCTCCATTTTTCTTAAGTAATCAGAGCACACCTGATGGCCTAACCCGCGGCTTCCGCAATGAATCATCACAACTATTTGGTTTTCTTCTGTTATCCCAAACTTTTTCGCAATTTCTTTGTCAAATATTTCATCAACGAACTGAATCTCCAGAAAATGGTTTCCTGCTCCTAGGGTGCCTAGCTGGCCTCTTCCTCTTGACTTTGCTTTTTGGCTTACTTTTGTGGGGTCAGCTCCGCTCATTTTCCCATTTTCCTCACAGTTTTCTAAGTCTTCCTTTGTTCCATAGCCATTCCTAACAGCCCATTCTGCGCCGTCCTTTAACACTTCATCCAATTCAGAGTCGGACAGCTTTAAGAGAGACTTTGCTCCAACGCCTGCGGGAACCCTTTTGAAAAGCTCTTCAAGTAACTCTTTGATTCTTGGCTTCACATCCTCTACTTTCAGGTTTGTTGCTAGCAAGCGGACCCCGCAGTTTATGTCAAAGCCTATGCCTCCAGGGCTAATGCACCCTTTCTCAACATCAATAGCTGCTACTCCTCCAATGCTAAACCCATATCCTTGGTGTGCGTCAGGCATCATAATCGAGCTTCCTTTTATTCCTGGCAGCGAAGCAACGTTTATTCCTTGGGTTATGCAGTTGTCCTTTTCCATCTTCTCAATGAGTTTTTCTGACGCGAATATTTTTAGGGGAACCTTCATGCTTCCGTGTTTCTCTACTATAAACGAGTAATTATTCAGTTTTTTTGGTTTTATTTCTGACATTTTAACCTCACAAGTCATGAACTACTTGTATTGTCACCTTGTTTTCCTCCTCTTTTATAAACATATCGTTATAAGTAACTGCTTTTATTGCTGTGAACACCTCATAATTGTCTGCGTTATCACCTAAAACAACAGCTTTCAGAGAGTATGTTAAGTTATGTGTTATTTTTAAGCTTTTGACTTTTCCAAGTAGGAATCCCTCTGTGTCCATCAAAAAAAGGAGCTCGGCAAGGAAGTCATACAATAAGGCCTCCTTATTCCTTGAGGTCACCTCAATGACCTGTTCTATTTTGGGCTTTATCTTTGTTATGTCTGTCATTATAGCAAAAGTTGCAAGCGCAGCGTTCTTAAAAGCGCCTTCTAATGTTCTTCCGTAAGCCCTGAACTTCGCGTCTGCGGTGTGCTCTAAAAATTCATACTTTTTCATGTTTTATGTGGGAATAAGGAACTTTTTAAAAATTTTTTCAATTTCACAAAGCTTTAATATCATGTTGGGATTACTTCTTGGTATGGAAATAATAAGTGGTGTTGAGATTAAGGACCTTGCCCTTTACATTAAGGCAGATAAAACTTTAATTATTGGTGATTTGCAGTTGGGTTATGAGGAGAGCCTTCATAAAAAAGGTGTTTTAGTGCCAAAATTCCAGTTCAAAGACACAATAAGTAGATTGCAAAAAATAATCAAAGAAAACAAGCCTGACAAAATAATAATAAATGGAGATGTAAAGCACGAGTTTGGCACTATCTCCGAGCAGGAATGGCGTGAAATACTCCACCTCATAGATTTTCTAAGAGAGAAATCGCTTGAAATTGTTTTTGTTAAGGGCAATCATGATAAAATTTTAGAGCCAATAGTGAAGAAAAGGAATGTTAAAATCACGCCGTTTGCCCGAATAAGAGATATTCTGATAATCCACGGCCATGAAATTCCAGAATCCACAAGAGGTGTCAAAACAATAATCATTGGTCATGAGCACCCTGCTATTTCTTTGCGTGACGGATCAAGGGTCGAGACGTTCAAATGCTTCCTAAAAGGAGAATGGAAGAGAAAAAACCTTATCGTGCAGCCCTCATTCAACCCTTTAGCAGAAGGATCTGATGTTTTATCCGAAAAACTTTTATCGCCTCTGTTGGCTGATAGCAATATTGATAATTTTGAAGTGTTTGTCGTTGCTGACAAAACAAGGTATTTTGGGACTGTTGCTAAACTTCGGCAGGTATAAATTCCTGGAATATTATTTTTCCATTCTGATCATAAACATAATTAGTTGTTCCCCAATATTCATGCTTCTGAACCCTTCTGCCATTGCCGTCGTAACTGTAAGTCTCATTAAAACCATTTGGGAATTCAACGCGAACAAGCCTGTTGTCCTCATCCCAATAATACCTTGTAGAACTTTGGAGTAATGAATGTGTTTTATTTATCAGGTTGCCATTCTCATCATATTCATAATAATAAGTCCCGTCGAAAGTTAGTCTGTTTTTGCTAGCAGGGTCATTATACTCATAATTGATTCCATTCTTTGAGAGCCTGTTACCCACAGAGTCATATGTGAAGTTTACATCAACGCAATTTGGCCCAATAGTACAGCCAGGAGAGCCTTGCGGGTCTAAATCTGCTGTTTTTAATCTGTACAAGTTGTCATACGTGAAAGTAAACAAGTCGTTTAGCCCTGAAGTGTTCCCAGGATCATTCTCATTAACTCCTTCAAAAATTGCTTTTATATTACCAACAGTTGGACCGGCCCAGGAATCATAAAGGTAAGTGCGCTGGAATAATGTGGTTGTTCCTTTTTTTGTGTTCATTGAGGTGACCCAGTTCCTGCTGTTATATGAATAATTTGTTGTGACTCCATTTCCAAAAACGATTGAGTTTATCATCCCAGAAGGAGTATAATCAACGTCTACTTCTTCTCCATTCACAAATATTCTTTCAATCTGGTTTTTCTCATTACGCTCATAGTCTATGATGGTTCCATCAGGGAGTATTTTTTGGGTGAGTTGTGATGTGTTTGGATCATAGCTATATTGGGTGATAC
>RFII01000039.1 GCA_003695265.1 Candidatus Woesearchaeota archaeon
ATTTAAATATTATGCTGTGCTGCTTTTCTGACAGCATTCTCAGTGTAAGCCTGCAAACGAGAATACATTTCTTTATATATTGAAGGAAGTGCATGACCCCAAGCGTTCTCAACAGGTTTTTCCTCACCAACAAACTCGTGCAGAGTTGTAACGACTGCTGGCAAGCCTTTTAGGATTTCCCTTGCTCGGCCAGCATTCCTCGGGTCCATTGCAAGGAACAAGTCAATGGTTTCGTCAGCAACTGTTGGCTTTCCTGTTTCTCCCAGTTCAAGCCCTTGCTCTCTTAAGTAAATTCCTCTTTGTTCATGCTCGTATGAGCTGAGAGCCACTGCGGTTTTTCTAATAAGAGAATCAATAATTTCTCTGAGTTCCTCACTGGAATTGTAGTGATCTTCTGTTACTCTTCTACTAATGACACTCCTCACTAAATCTTTTTCTGTAGGAGTATAAATAGGGCTTCCTTTGCCAGGCTCGGCCTTGGATTCATCTTCAGCTTCAGAATTATAATCTAAGCCTTTGTCAAGAACGTACAACATTCCGTTCCAGTCATAATTCCTATTATTAATTGATTCTGCCTGTGTTCCTGAGGAGCTGACATCCAGTCTGTCTTCAAGACCTAATTCCTTAATAGCCCTTCTTGCAATGGCCTCAGCTACAGGGCTTCTTCCTTGGTTAGCAGTGCAGGCGAATTGAATGTGAAGTTTTCCATCTTTCATAACGATGATTATAAGAAAATATTATTTAAATGTTTCGATTTTTTACCATTAAATAGTGATAATAATGTAAATTTTTTCAATTTTATTTTTTGCCAGAAAGCTTTTTCCTCAGCAAGGTTGACTTGTAAACTTTCGGCTGGAAAGGGCTTATCCTGACAATTTTTATGCCTAGCTCCTCAAGATTTTCTGTGAAGTGAGTCTGGTCATAGCCAAGAGCAATAATGTCCGGGTTAATCTCTTTTACAATGTCAAGCTTATCACCTTCAAGGTTCCCAAGCCTCGCCTCATCAACGTACACTAGGTTTGCAACCCTTCTCAGGCGCTCCTCCTCAGTATGTATTGGAATCAAGTGCTTAACGCTCTCAACAGTCTTGTCCCTGGCAACAACGACAACGAGGTAGTCTCCAAGCTTTTTTGCTTCGCGAAGGTAATGCTTGTGACCTCTGTGCAGGATGTCAAAAGTGCCGAAAGCAAGGACTTTTTTCATCTTAGTCTTTTGCTTTATATAATTCAAACTTAAAAATGTTTTGATTAAGAAAATTAGACAACACGAACCTTAAAATATTTGTTTCTAATCAAACCGCCCATGTAATCATGATAGAAAACAGTCTTTCCATTCCATGTTATTTCTTCGCTTCCAGTGAATCTTTTTATATCACCATTCCAAGAAGTCCTGTAAACAAATTCCCCTCTAAACAATTTACCGTCAAATTCAAACTCGTTTAAAGAGAAAACAGGAGGCCCTCTTACAGGAAAATCATGTGGGAGGCTCATCAAGGCTTGTTTTAAGAATGCTGTTATTGGCTCTGCAATGTCCCAAAAAGGCTCAAGAGTTCCTCCTCTGTACTGCATAGACCACACTAAAACCATGTCAAAATAAACATCTTCGGTGCCGCGCTCCATAGTATTCCCATTGTAAGACTCTGTGAACAGCCATGGAAGCTCTCTGTTGGAATAAAGTGAGCTGCCGTCCGACTGGCTTACTTTAATGTCAGTTGCGGCAAAACATTTTCTCTTTGAGCGGAAAATAAAATCAACAAGTTCATCAAGTTTAAGCTCGATTTCATTACCAAAATTCATTTTTTAAAACCTCCATGATGAAAGTATAATTTGCATTTTAACCCATGTTTACGACAGTAATCAAGAACTTCTTCTCTTATAGGATTCCAGCTTTGAGGATTACTTCTGAGCTCATTGTAGAAAGTGATGAGGTCTGGCTGGAATTCTTCAAGAAAAGAGTAAACAGCGTTAATATTGTTTGCCCTTATATTGAGGTTCTCAAACATGACCTCTTCAACATAATCTTTCGAGGCAAAGACTAATTCTTGGTATTCTGATATTCCCGGCATTAAGGGTGAAACAAAAAGGTAAGTTCTTACGCCTTCCTCATGTATTCTTCTTAATGATTCTAACCGCGCAGAAGGGCTTGAAGAGAACGGCTCAATCCTCCTTGAGATTTTATGATTTAAAACACTAACTGAGACGCCAACCCTGATATTTGGGATTTGTTTAAAAATATCAATATCTCTTTTTACAAGCGCTGATTTTGTTAAGACATCAATCCTTGCGCTTGACCCAATAAACCTCTCAAGGACTCTTCTTGTTATTTTATATTTTGCTTCAAGAGGCTGATAAGGGTCGGTCACTGAGCTTAAAAGAATTCTCATCCCGTCAAATTTGTGAGGGTTAATCCTGTCAAAATCGAATTGTTTAACATCAACAAAAGAGCCCCATTCTTCTGGGGAATGCCCTGTGAACCTCCTCATAAAGTCGGCATAACAGTATATGCAGCCATGCTGGCATCCAACGTAAGGGTTTATGACGAAGTCTGCGTCAGGAAGACTGCTTTTTGTTATTATGCTTTTTACCCTTACAACTTCGACTTTCACTTTATCCTCTAATCCCATCTTTATTATATAAATAATCTTTTTTTTGAAATAACGCGTCAGGACTTCCCGGATTGGCGTTAAGGAAGGCGAACACTTTGCAGTGCCCAAAATTCTCGTCTGCTCTTGCCATAATCCTCTGTGCTTTCTCTCCAAAGTAAATAGTTTTAATGTCTTCTTTTTTAAGATCGCCTAAGACGAACTGCTCGTCAAGTGGTTGGCCGATGTGATTGTATGCCCAAGGACTTGCCAAAACAATTCCTAAAGAGGTTATTCCTAACGAAGATCTAACAGAATCACAAGGATTGCCCTTGTTTTTGTTGGGAAACAAATGCTTTAATGCGCACTGAAGCCTAACTTTTGGTATGCCATATTTCTTTTCAAGTTGCTTGTATTCATGAATAGCGCTCACGTATTCCTCCAGGGTTGGGAGAGTAATATTGTTTTTTATACCCCTACCAACAGGGAATGTTCTTAAAAGTAATAACTCAGGAATTCTTGCTTCATGAAGATCCAAATAAATACTTCTGATAATATCTGGATTCATATTCTCTCTGTAAAGAGGTGTCTGCGCTTTTGTTTTCACACCTAATTGAGTAAATAATTTTGCTTTGCGTAAATTTGAAGTATTGTAACCTGCAGGCCTGTTGTTTTGGTTTTTTCCGTTAGTATTATCATATGTAAAATCTAATTTCCCAATAATATCACAAAGTTTAGAGGGATCCACTCTTGAGAGGCCAGCACCTGTTGGAGTTATGGATATGTTGCCTCTTCCAAAATACTGGCTTGCTCTTCTTATAACTTCAAGGTTTTCATGGTTTAGTAGAGGGTCCCCTCCTGAGAAATCGATTTCACAGTTGAAAGGAAGAAGATTCTCAAGAATTGTAAGTTTGTCTTTTAATGTTAATTCAAGACCTAGTTCTTGGAGCTTTCTAAGCGCAGATTCAAAAACGTTTCCGTTATTTGTTGTCTCGATTGTTTTTTCCAAACCACCAAGCCTTATCCTTGTGGCTCTATCAACGCTTGAAACGTGATATGAGTCTGTGCAGCAAAACCCGCAATCCCACGCGCATAATCTTGTGATGTTCCAAATCAGATCAATTTTTTGTTTCATTTTTTATAGTTACATCTAATTTGAATTAATCCAGTTTAAAGCAGATAATTGGCAAAAATGTTTAAAAGAGA
>RFII01000040.1 GCA_003695265.1 Candidatus Woesearchaeota archaeon
ATAAAAAATAATAAAAATAATTAAAAAATTATTTTTTTGGGCCTCTGAGGTACTGGTTGAAATCAGTGTCTGTTGTCACTACAATTCTTGTTTTTTCTCCGCTTGCAAACGCTTCTGGGTATGCCTCAAGGATTCTGAACATCCTGAAAAACTCGGGGTCCTGGCTGTAGGCCTCTGCGTAAACCCTAATGGCTTCGGCGTCTCCTTCTCCCCTTATTCCCTGAGCTTTTTGGTAGGCGTCTGCAAGAATGATTCTTTTTTCTTTGTCTGTCTCTGCCCTTATTTTGCGCGCTTCTTCCTCGCCTTCAGAACGGTATTTTTTTGCTATTCTTTCACGCTCAGCCCTCATTCTGCCATAAACGTGCTGGGCGTTCTCTTCTGGCAAGTCAGCCCTTTTTATGCGCACATCTATGATTTCAATGCCGTACTCGTTTGCTTTCTGGTTTGCCACTTGGGTTATTTCTTCCATGATGCGCTCTCTTCCAACACTTATTGTCTCGTATTCATGAGTCTCTGTGGTTTGTATAGGGTTATTTGTGCTTCTCACTATTTCCACCAAGTCGTACCTGCCGAGCTGCTCTCTGATCACTGAGTATATTATGTCGTCAAGCCTTGTCTGAGCGCCGTTTTCTGTCCTGACTCTTTGCAGGAAGAGCAATGGGTCCTTGATTCTCCACCTTGCGTAATTGTCAATCACTAAATGCTTTTTGTCCTTTGTCACTATGTCTGTAGGCGCAGAGTCATACTCTAAGATCCGGTCCTCAAACATCTTCACGGACTGAATGAAAGGAATCTTCACATACAGTCCTGGGCCTCCTGTAATCTCTATCTGCCTTGCGCTTCCTGTTGCTGAAGAGTCTGCCACAACACTGTAACGTTCTCTCATTTCCTCAACTGCTTGGCTGTCCTCAGAGCCTGGCCTCATTGAGCCGACAATCATTTTCACAGGCCTTCCGAATTGAGTGACAACTGCCTGCTTTGTCTCATCAACAACGTACAGGCTGGAGCAGCTTCCAATCAATCCTGCCAGTCCTATCATGGTTCCTGCTATCATTGTTCTGAGCTTCATTTTTGGCCACCCCCTTGAGAATCTAAGCTTAGGTGCGGAAGAATCCCTTCTGTCCTTTCGTCAATGACTATTTTCTCAAGCTTTGGGTAAATTTGACTCATTGCTTCTATGTACATGCGGTCTCTTGTAATGTCAGGAGCTCTTTTGTACTGTACCAGCATTCTCAAGAAGCGGTCAGAGTCACCCTCAGCTCTTTTCACCCTTTCTGCCTTGTACGCTTCTGCATCCCTGACAAGCTGAGCAGCCTCGCCCCTCGCTTTAGGGATAACATCGTTCTTGTAGCCGATAGCCTCATTAACCAATTTTACTTTGTCTTCTTTTGCTGATGCAACATCCCTGAACGCATCAGCAACCTCGTCTGGCGCGTAGACATCCTGAAGCTGAACTGCAACAACTTGAACTCCAGAATGATAGCTGTCAAGAATCTGCTGCAATTTCTCTTTTGCCTGTGTTTGGATTAATGTTTTTCCTGTTGTTAAGGCCTCATCAATCCCATTATCTCCAATCACTTGCCTCATCGCTGCTTCAGAAGCATCCCTTATTGTTTCCTTAATATCCCTGACATTAAACAGGTAATCAGTGGCGTTCCCTATCTTGTACTGGACAATCCATTCAACTTTGGCAATGTTCTCATCACCTGTCAGCATGAGGGCTTCTTCTGGATGCTCTTCATACTCTGCAGGCGGCCCGGGATCTGTTGTCCTAAAACCAATTTCTACCCGCTTGACCTCTGTTACCTTCGGCGTTTTAACTGATTCGATAGGCCAAGGCAGCTTTAAGTGGATTCCAGGCCTTGAGCTTCCTTGGTATTTTCCGAAGCGCCTAATAACACCTTCCTCGTCAGGTCCCACTGTATATACAGAGGTCAGCAAAGCTATGCCTCCAAGCAAAGCTGCCAAGCCCCTAGGAACCCATTTGTTGACCTTAGCGTTCATTATGCTGCTAAGGCTTATGTCTTCTGATTCATAGCTATCTCTCATTTTTTTACCTCCTATTGTTTTTGATATAGCTACCGCTGGATGAAAGCCAGCAGATTAGTCCTGTGTTTAGTTAAAGCTCACATTATTACCACCTCCAAATCATTTGGTTTCTTTAACAGGGGAATATTCTGAAAGCAGCTGACTCAAGGCATCATCACCCACCTTGATTTTATGCTCCCTCAAGTAAGCAGCAAGCTTTGATCTCTCTGCGCTGATTCTCACCTTGTTGACTGCTTCTGAAACAAAATAGCCTACTGCCCCTCCAAAAACTGCCCCTATTGGGTGCCTCATCGCTCCGAAGCCGATTGCAGCACAACCAAGAATTGAGGCTAAAGTCACTTTGTCAAAATCATCTTTCCCGATTTCATCAATTCTTCTCAGACTTGATTCGTACCTTGAAAGTATCTCCCTTACTGCTGCTTCCTCTTCAGAGTCATGGTGCAGTTTTGCAAAAGTTTCTGTGCTTAGCAATCCGTAAATGTCACTGACATAAGCTGCTCTCAAAACCCCATTCTCCTCTTTCGCATACATCCTCCAAAGCCTGCCGTTCACATTCATGCTGTACCTTTCCTCATAGCCAGCATTCCTAATTGTTTGAACTAATTCGCCAAGGTCCATATCCCTAACTTTCATTTTTACCAACATCCCATCAAACAAGTTCGGCCTTAAGACAAAACTTCACATGGCCCATGTGTATCCCTTCATGAAAGCTGCCTCCCAGCCGTCAATCTCATCATTATCAAGAAGCTCTTCCTGATAATGCTCATTGTATATTGTTTCATCTGCTTCTTTCATTATCAACACCTCCCATTGTAAATTTGGATTACTGGCGGAAGCACTGGCTTCCAGTCTTCCAAATCATTCAATGATTTGTGCTCTTCAAACACAAGCATCTCGATTCCATTTATTCTTCTAACTACTAATTTCACCCATTCCACTATCACCAGCCTCACCAAATTTTTTTGTTAACGCGCCTTTTTTAATATGTAATAAGCAAAAGAAATATAATAAACAGTTTAACATAATTTTCGTTTTTTCCGATAAATTTATATATAAAATTAGCTTTATTTGATAGAAAATGAGTGAGAAACTTGGCAGGCTATCCGGAGAGAAAGACTCGAGACTTAAGCTTGACTTGAAAGACCGCAAGATACTGTCTCTTCTTTCAGAAGACTCAAGAATGCCGTTAACGCAGATAGCAAAAAAAGTGCAGCTCTCAAGAGACTCTGTTAATTATAGGATAAACAGAATGAAAAGAAAAGGAGTAATCCTTAGGTTTTTTCCCATAATAGAGTTAAAGCAGTTCGGCTACCAGAATTATTTAGTGTACATGCTTCTTGATGAGAAAGACAAGGAGGACCAGAAAAGGTTTATCAGCGCGCTAAAATCACACCCTAACGTAAGAGCAATAATGGAGTACAGCGACCGCTGGGACATAGGTCTTGTTATTGTGGCAAAAGGACTCCTGGATTTTGATAATGTCATAACAGACATTATGAACATCAGCAACGACCTTGTCATTGAGAAAGAAAAGTTAGCGGTTATAAAAGAGTATCACAACATACATTTGCCTCAAAAGTTTTACTGGGACATAAAGCATGAGTTCAAGCACAGGGGCAGCCTAAAAGAAAAAGTCAAGATGGATGAGACAGACTTCAAAATAATGAGGATTCTTTCAAAAGACGCCCGATTGTCAACAGTGATTATTGGAGAGAGGCTTGGGATAAGTCCTGATGCTGTGAGTTACAGAATAAAAAATTTGCTCAAAAACAACGTGATTAAAAGATTTAGTGTTCTCGTGGACTTGTCAAAGCTGAATTATAACTGGTACACTTACTGCATAAGCACGAAGGTTTTTGATGAAAAGGCAGACATAAAAATAAAAGGGTTCATAAGAAAGCACCCGTACATACTAAAGGCTGTCAAGACCGTTGGAAACTGGGATTTGGTACTGCAAATAGTAACAGAAGGCCAAAAAATGTTTCACAGCATAGTTAAAGAAATAAAGAACGAGTTCGCTTCCATAATAAAAACGTACGAGACAAACATAGCTTACAAAGAGCACTTGTACGAGCCTTTTCCAGAAGTAATAAAGTTTGATTCTAAAGAGTGAAGTAGCGGGGGGAGGAATTTCATCAGCGGTCTGCAAAACAGTGTTCTGCCATTCAGCGTTCCACGTTCAGAACACTGAACGCTTATTCAGGCCGCTGCTTTTGAACCTCCGACCTGAGGGTTTCTTAAGCAAAGGCTTATGAGCCCTCCGGGCACTCCTGGCTGCCCTACCCCGCTGTAAAACCAGAAAAAATCAGGTTTCTATATAAGCTTTTTGATTTTTTTATAGAGGGCATGCTTAATCAAGTTCTTATTATAACCTTCTCAATAATCTTGTGAAATTATCTTCGCAAGTTATGGATTCATATTTTATTTGCTTATTTAATTTGTTTCTTGGTTAAATGTATTTCTAAGGCAACCCTCTTGGAATTTCAAAAAACTTTAAAT
>RFII01000041.1 GCA_003695265.1 Candidatus Woesearchaeota archaeon
AATGAAGAGAGAAAATGTGAGATGTGACTTAAGAGACCCTTTTGTAGTGTATTCTGATGCTCACGCAGACTTAGGAAGCCTTGCTAGAGCTTTGGCAAAAACGCCGATGTCTGTAAGGTGCAGGATATGCTTAGGAGACACGATAGGCTATGGCAAAAAGCCAGCGCCAACTTTAGAGCTAGCAAAAGCAACAATGGATGTTCACTTGATGGGAAACCATGAGTACGCTGCTATTGACCCTGAGTTTAGAAACACGCATATGAACAGAGAGGCTCGCAAATCAGTTGAGCAGCATGCGGAAGAGATAGGTCCTGAAAACATAGAATTCATCAAAGGCCTTGAGCAAAAGCTAAGCGTTGGAGATTACTTTTTTGTTCACGGCTCCTTGAGGAATCCTTGGGATTACGTTTATTTTATAAGTGACGCAGAGCAAATGTTCCAAGACGGAGATTTTAGGGTTGCCTTTGTTGGAAATACTCATATCCCAACAATCTTTGAACTGCAAAAAGATGGGTTGGTTGTGGCTCGTGAAGTGCCAGAGAATTATGCCTTGGCCAAATTTGAGCTTAACCCAAGATCAAGGTACATAATAAATGTTCCCTCTGTGTCTAGGCCGAGAAAGGGTTATGAAAAAGGTGGTTTTGTAACAGTGCATAGAAATATTGTGAATTTCAATTGGTTTGAATTGGGTTAGACTGCCTTTCAAGAAACTCTAAATAAATCTTGTTTGACTCTGCCACTTTCTCTCTTATAAAAGTTTCAAGATGTCCTGGGTCAATGCTGAAGCGCTCTCTTAAGAAGGTTTTGTTATTAGCAATAAGCAAATTGTCTATTTCACGCTGCTTTTTTTTGTATTCTTCCTTAATCATCTTGAACTTGTCCATGATTCCAAGAGCAAAAAGCTCGCCTAAATGATCAAGGTTTTCTTTTACTATTTGATTGGGTATATTTGCCAATCCAGAGCATTCATAAGTCCCATGCGTGCCAAAAGAAAAGCGGTTTATGTTGGAAAAAAAATCAAAGTCTGACTCGTCAATAGAATAATCAATGTTGTAGACAGGACTTGCTTCTTTTTTCAGTTTAGAAAAGTTTTTTCTTCTTAGTTTCCTTAATCGCTCTAAGTCAACGCGAATATTAATGTATCTGTCGTTAAGGTTGGCAATAGCACCTGAAATGCAGGCAAAACCTAAAAAATAGATAAACCTCTCAATTAGGTCATATTCCTTAATTCTTGATATGAAATGACAGTCATGACCTTCTTTGTATTCCATCATCAAAAAGCTCATCCCATCCTTTCCTATTGGCAAAGTATCTATTAAAACAGAATTTATGTTTAGGAGGTAAAATAATTTAGAAACAAAAAGCTCATCCTTGCTTTTTTCAGCTCCTCTTGGCATAAAGGCCTTTGTTATAAATCTGACAAAAATCCGCCTGTGAACATTATAGCATATATGCATTAAAACAATGTTTGACGACTCGAATTTAAGTGAGAAAAGGTAAACCAGCTTTTGCTTGGTCAGCTTTGCGTATATGCCAGCAACCCTCTTAAATTCTTCCAGGTCATAATCAAACTCTTTTGCATAACCCTTCTGGAGTATTGAGTGAATATCGCGTGCGAACTCAACATTATAAGGGTGGAAAAGAACAGAATGCTTCTTCTTCATAAACTCAAAACCCTCTGGGTTGCGGCGCTGCGTTAAGGAGAGTATGAGCAAAGGCTCCCTTATATTAAACCATGATGCTATTTGAATTAACTGGCTGTTAACCTCATCAGTGGTTATTCTCTTAAAATCCTCAGGAGGCTCCCTGTCAAAATCAACATAAAGTTTTTTTAACAAATCATACAAATCCTCAAGGATTTTCTGTTTCTGCTCATCACCCAAAAGGGCTTCGTGGTAAAGAAGAAATTCCAGTGCCTTGATCAGCCTTCCCAGCTTTTTTCGGTCCTCATGATTCCTGAAAAATATTGACTGGTGATAAGGGAGGAGGTTCCTCCTTATAATCAGAATAGCATCTTGGAGGTTCATACAACAAACTTATTTGATTATTGGTATAAATAATTTATTAAAAGCCCCGGGCGAGACTTTCAAGCTGGTGCCCACCATTACTGGTTTTGTCACCAACTAATTGAACTCGCGACCTTCCGCTTACCAAGCGGACGCTCTACCACTAAGCCACCGGAGCATAGGATGTTAGAATTTGTATTTTGTTTATAAATCTTTTTGTAAAAAATGAATAGTAAATTTAATATTTTGCAAGGGGAAGTATCCCCTTGGACCCCTCTCTGCTGTGAGGTGTTCAAATGTGGAATAACCTTCATTGTAAAATATTTCAGGATTAGACACTTAATAATTATTTAAGATTATTCTTTCCACTTAATCGAGCATCCTATAGAGGGTATGAATGATTGCTCAAGTTTTTCGCCGTTAAGCACTTTTCTGATTACAACATCCATAGTTTTCTCAGTTATTGGCTGGCCTGGCTCCATCTCATCATTTATTCTGCCGTGAAAAACAAGTTTTCTTTCCTCATCAAACAAGAAAGGGTCTGGAGTGCAGCTAGCGCCGTACGCCTTGGCGACTTCTTGCGTCTCATCAACAGCATACACAAAGTTTATGCCTTTTTCCTCAACAAGCCTTTGCATATTCTCAAAGCTGTCCTCAGGATAATTTGTGGGGTCATTGCTGTTTATTCCGATTATTGCCAAATCATCATTATATTTTTCCTGCAATTCCTTAAGGGGCTCAATTTTTGGCTTTACATAAGGGCAGTGGTTGCACATGAACACAACGAGAAGCAATTTTTTGTCCTTGAAAGAGTCAAGAGTGTAGATCTTGCCGTCTGTTCCTTTGACGCTGAAATCAGGAGCTTTTGCGCCGATTTCCAGCATTTTGTTTGACTCAGTCAAAACCATGCTTATCACCTCGTAATGCGGGGGGCGGGATTTGAACCCACGAACCCACTAAGGGACAGGATTTCTTACCAAGACTTAAGTCCTGCGCATTTGACCAGGCTTTGCTACCCCCGCAGCAAAAACAAGAATAGGTGATTACACCTATTATATAAATTTTCTTTTTAAAAATAAAAAAACTTTTTACAAGATGAGAAATTTAAACATATTTAATAACGTTGCAAATTCAAGAATGACTTTATCATGTCATGAATGTGGTTTGTTTCTTTCTCAAGCTCTTTCTCGAACTGTGTTGTGTAAATTTTGTAAATAAACTTGTCAAATAATGTTCTTATCAAAAAGTATGTTGGCTTTTGCTCCCACCTGTGCTCGTAATCAGTCTCGAGGAAGCTGTCAAAAATCATTTCGACTTTTCCCTTTTGCATCTTTATTTTCAGGCCGTCCTTCTCAACCACCACGTCTTGAAGGCCGTAAAAGAACATTCTTATCTTAATCACAAGCTTGGCGTAATCAGTTATTTTTTTGTAAGGCTGAATTTCAAGCTCAATGTTTTTACCATCAGGAGTTGTCTGCTCAAAATTCCTCACTTCCCTCTTATCGTACTGCTTCTCCCTGAAGTACTGGTCAATCATTGAGTAAAGCTCAGGCACGTTCATAAGGCCCTCATAAGCAAGCCTTAATTCCTCGACAACAAATTTGTACTCAGACATTGCAAAAACCTAAAACATTGGGTAAGCGTGGGATTTGGAGTAAAAATCAAGGTATTCCTTCGTCCTTTTGTGCAGGTTCAATATCATATAATCAAGCTTGTCAACATGAATGGTTTCCACCTCTTTTTTTATTATGTGGTTCCTTATAAAAGTTTCTATCTTTTTCCTAAACTCCGAGTGCTCAAATTGACCGGCATAATCAATAACAACGCTTCCGCTGAAATCTATTAAAAAGCGCGCCCTGTTGGTTTGCTCTTTTTTCCCATCTTTCATTATCTCAACCTCTTCAAGATCCCATATGTGAAATTCAACATTGATAACGTACATTATGAAGCCTGTTACTTTTCTCTCAGCGTACCACTTAATCTCTATTTCGGGAAGCACTGGCTTGATTTTGTCTTTGTATAGTTTTTCGTGAAACTCAAACTCTCTCTCCTGAAACCACTCATTCATAGTTTTGTAAAGTCCTTGCCAAGAGAATATTCCAGCATACTTAAGACGGCTTCTTGGTATATCATATCTGAACGTCATGATATTAAGAATTTGTTGAGAATGGTATTTAAACTTTTTGATACAGAAAAAAGATAAAGGTGATTAAACGTTTTTTTTGCAATTAGGGCAAACAGAAGAATTGTTTATTTGGGATATGTTTTTTGTGTATTCGCCGCACAATTCACAAACACCCTCCTTGTCCCATGAGCCAAATATTGGCTTTTGGTCTTCTTCTCGTAATTCAAACCGTTCTACTAAAAGCTCAAAGAGTGCGGGCTCAATTTTAAGAATGTCTTTTAAAGTTAGCAAGCCGATTATCTCATTATCATTGAGCACTGGCAGATGCCTTATGTTTAAGTCGCGCATCTTAACCAAAGCTTCGTAAATGTCTTTTTCCGGCTCAACGCTTATGACATTAGGTTCCATTATCTCACTGACTTTTACTTTTAAAGGATTCATCCCTTTTGCCATGCTTTTCCTTACAATGTCCTGCTCTGTTATTATGCCCTGAATCTTATTATCTGAGTGAATGAGAAGAGCTCCGACATGGTTTTCTGCCATTATTTTAGCACATTCTTTCAGAGTGGTATCAGGAGTAACAGAGACAGGTTTTTTTGTCATTGCATCGCAAACCTTAAACCCAGTTCTCATCAAACCACCAATCATAAAGAATGTTTAGAGAATATTTAAATGTTGTGCTAATAATTTATCAGCACTTCAACATCCTTGCCAAAAATTTTTTTCAAATCCTCGAATATTGGCTCTTTTATAAACACTTTTGGAGGGATGTCAATTTTTGAGAGTGATTTCTCAAGTTCCTCGAGGTTCGATTTTGTTATTTTGCTTAGGCTTCCGTTCGGGTTTATCGTTGCTTTGGATATTTCTTTTTCCTCGTGGTCAATGTCATGTATGATGAATGCTGTTTTGTCAAGCAACAGCACCTCGCCGAACCTGTCTCCGTGCTTAACCCTTATCCTCGTTCTCTCAAGTTCGCGGCCGCGCTTGCGCTGCAGATGCTCTACCATGACCTTAATGAAGAACCTTGACTCTTTCTTGACTTTCTCTATCTCGTGCTTTGTGAGTTTTCCCGCATCGTAATCTTTCTTTGCCTTCACGATGTCCTTGAACATCCTGAGGTACTTGTCAGGGATTATTCCCTTGCTCACGACTTCTGCCTCAAAAATTTTAATTAGTTCGTCGTCATGTGCTTTTTCCACGCCCTCAAGCTTTAGAACGTCGCGAACAACTGTCAAGCATGTTTCGTAAGTGTGCAGGACACCTTCTTTTTCTTTTATTTTCTCTATCTGCTTGAAAAGCTTGTTAATCCGCTTAAGGTAGTCTGTAGAATCAGCCAAAAGCTTGTCAACTTCTTTCCCTGTAATATCTTTTTTGTCGCCGTGCTCAAGGTCTTTCCTAACTTTGATGTTGCGCTCGAGTATCTGAACGTATTTTTCTTCAAGCAGCTTCTCTTTCTTGACAAATATTTCCCTCATTACTTCAGGAGTCTCTTTTGGAGTTGGAGGAGGAACGCCGTAAAGCATGAGCGCTGCCTGGCTTGGAGTTAGTATTGCCCAGAAAGTGTCTTCCATTCCAATCTCGTTAAGCTTGAATTGGACTCGCTTAAGTATTTGCTCTCCGGAAGCCATGAACATGTCAATTGCCTCTGGGCTCGGCTTTATCTTGCCCATCTTGAGCAGCAATTTCCATGGCATGAATACTCCTCGGTCATAAAGGGGAATACCGTCACGCAAGAAAGTGAATATTATTGGGTTTGCCTCTTTGATGAAGTCCCAGAAGTCTGTAAGAATGTACACTTGTATGTTCAGCTTGTTTTTTATGCCTGTTATTTCCCCTGCTTCTATACCCATACCAATGATTATTGCCCTGAGCTTGTCCTTGAGCTCTGCCCGAGTCATTTTCTTGACGTCAGTGTCATCAATAACAACAAACACGTCTATATCAGATTTTGGGGTTGCCCTTCCCTGCACTAACGAGCCTGCCAAGACATAGCTTACAATGTAGCGCTCAAACTTCTTTATGACCATATTTTTGTGGACTTCTGCTATTTTAAGGGCTGCGAGCATTCCTATGTCATGGATAGGAGCAGACATGGCTATTAAGTTAAGAAGCTCGTACTTAGCGTCAAAGCAGCTCTGCCAGAGCTCTGTAAGGAGGACAGCCTCAGGAAGCATGTTTTTGTCAATGCCAACAGCAATATTGTCTATTATTGAGTTCAACCTGTTCTTAAGCTCTGCCTTTGCCATCTTCTTGGAGTCGCGGTCGTCAACAAGAACTAGGATGTGAATCTTGTTTTTGTCTATTTTTTCGCCCTCTTTGGGCTTTGGAGGCGGCAGGAGAGTTATGCCCATAATGTAGGTGTCAAACTTTGCTAGGACTTGTTTTTTGAATTTGTCAAGCTTTGACTGCATTTCCTTAAGCTTCTTTTCCATTTCAGTTGGCATTGCGACAGGGCCTGCCAATGCCTCAATTTCCTTCTTAGAATTCTGATTGTTATCTTTCTTTTTAGAAAAACTGTTTTGGTTTTTGGCCATTGATTATCATCCTCAGTGATTGATAATTGACAGGAGCATTAAATAGTATTTAAATGTTGTGCTGCGAAAACATTAAGATTTTCACAAGAAAAATACCGAAAAGTTTATATATTATTTGTCACTTTTAGGTGATTAAATTAAAGTTGTGTGGTGAAAAAATTGGCAAACCCATTAGAAGATTTCATCTGGGAAGAAACTTCAACGTTTAACGGAGAAAGAGCAGTAAGGGAAATAAGGGAGCAGATTCCATTAGAGCAGGAATTGCTAAGATTCAGGATAGGAGAAGCGTATTTCAGCTTTATGCAGGATTCTGGAAAATCAAACCCAAGCGAAGTGGATTTTGATTTCACAGGAGAGGATTCAAAGAGGTTTGTTGATAAGTACTTAATGCCAAGGTTAAGAAAGCATTTGTGGGACAATAGCTATATAGTCAATGACCCTACAAAGACTCCTAAGGAAGTTGGCATCAGGCCAGAAGCTTATGACAGCATACTAAGAAATGTTATTGGCATGTCAGCTCCGCAGATGACAAACCTGTTCGGAGAGAGAAAAGTCACTCACGAGCTGATAGGCCAAGTCGGAAACCAGGCAGCAGAAAACCTTGCCAAGTACAAAACCCAGGAGATATTTGCGCCCCTCGAGTCAAGGGTTGAGCTAGAAAGGGCGAGAGACTTCTTGTATGAGGCTTTCAGAAAGGACGGCCTGACAATAACAAGGCCGGCAGAGCTTGACATTAACAGGACAGCAGAATTCATTTCAAGATACGCGCGCGGCCTGCACAGAGAGTACGGGTTCCTGCAGGAAAACAGGGATATGATAACAACCTCGAAGATAGTACCAGCCAGCGGCGCAGAAAGGACTGCTGTTGAAAGAACAAGAAACAGAAAATAATAATTTAATATTTTCCATTTAATATTTTTTTCTTAACATCATTTTTTGCAAACAGAATTTTTTACTATTCCAAAATCAAGACATGCATGAATATTTTCGAAACATTTATATACACAATAATACAAAGATAATCACATAAAATTAAAAATTAAGTCAAAAAAGCAAGGTGAAGAATAATGGCTAAGAAAGATCCTTACAAAGGTTTTAGGTGGTCTGGTTCTACGAAGTTTGATGGTGATGATCTCACAAAGAAGCTGAGAGAAGAGCTTCCGGAGCACCAAAGGCAGCTCGGTTATAAGACAATGGAAGCATACTTCGAGTACATGATGAAGCACAAGACAGACGCAAACGGAAACGTTACGTCCTGGGAGATGAGCCGCGCTGATGCTGAGAAATTAGTTAATGAGCACATAATGCCCAGGCTTAGAAGAGGTGTTATGGAAAGATACCTGTTAGCAAAAAGGGCAAAGTACGACCCGGGAATGTTCAATCAGCAGGCGTTTGACAGGCTTGTTGCTGAAGTTACTGGGGTGAGCGCGCCAGCACTGATAGACCAAATAGCAGAAACAAAATTAACGCATGATAAGGTAGCAAATCTTGCTGGAAGAGTTTCAGAAAACGTTGGCAGCAGGTTCACAGAGGATTACTTTGCGCCATTGCAGGACAAAGCACAATTAAAGAAAGCACGCGCTTACATCGCAAAGGGATTCGGAAAGATAGGCTACAAGCTCAAATCGCCTGACGAGATCGACGCTAGGACAGCAGCAGGAATGCTTCAAAGAATAGCTACTGGAACGCACGCAGTTCCTGACTACCTTGATGACATGAAAAAGTACCTAAAAAAGAAATGATTCTTTTTTTTTAGAAACTTATTTATACCCTGCTTCATTCAAATCTTTCTATGGTAAAGGGATTCGTGGTTCACCCAACCTACAAGGTTGAGAACGGAGAAGCGTTTGTCTACCTTTTTGGAAGACTTGAAAACGGCGAATCATTCGCAACAAAAAACAAGTTCAGGCCTTATTTTTTTGTGAGGAGAAAAGACAAGGAGAAAGTCCTCAAGATTGAGAAAGTCACAATAGAGGACACTGACCTGAAGAATTTTAATGGTGATGCTGTCTCAAAAATAGTTTTAAGCACGCCAAAGGAAGTGCCTGCTTTAAGGGACAAGCTGAAAGAGGAAAACATCGAATTTTACGAAGCTGACGTGAGGTTCGCCTACCGCTTCCTCATGGACAATGACATTTTAGGAAGCCTGAACATCGAAGGAGAATACTCGAAAGGAGAAAGGTTTGACAGGTTTTATGAGGAGCCGAGAATAAGCTCTTCAGACACAAAGATAAAATTAAGAGTTGTAAGCATTGACATTGAAACGGACAAAAACGCAGAGGAAATTTATTCAATAGCTCTTTACTCTGATGATTACAAGAGAGTTCTCATACAAAGAGAAAATAAGCTGAAGAACGCTGAAGGTTTTAAAGATGAGAAATCAATGCTTGTAGCGTTCAGAGACAAGATAATAGAGTTAGACCCTGATATTATTGTAGGCTGGAACCTTATCAACTTTGACATGGACAGGTTAAGCTCACGGTTCAAGCATTACAAAATAGACTTTTTGATAGGAAGAACAGAGTGGCCCTGCATTATAAGGAAGTCGCATGACTTCTTCAGGGAAAGCACTGCCTCTGTTCCCGGGAGAGTGGTTCTTGACGGCGTTTCGCTGCTTAAAGCAAACTTTGTTTACTTAGAAGACTACAAGCTCGGAACAGCAGCAAAAGAGCTTTTAGGGAAGAAAAAACTCATATCTGAGAACAACAAGGGGCAGCAGATTGAGGATTACTTCAAGAAAGACCCCCAGAAACTGGTTGATTACAACCTCGAAGACGCAAAACTTGTTTTTGAAATATTAAACAAAAAGAACATTCTTGACTTAACAATAACAAGGTCAATGCTTACAGGAATGCCTCTTGACAGGGTCAAGGCTTCAATAGCATCGCTTGACAGTCTTTATTTGAGAGAAGCAAGAAAACGCGGATTAGTTTGCCCCACATCAAAACAAAACAACAGGGAAGAAAGAATAAAAGGAGGCTTCGTAATGGAGCCAAAGCCAGGAATCTATGATTTTGTAAACGTTTTTGACTTTAAGAGCCTGTACTCAAGCATAATAAGGACATTCAACATTGACCCTTGGACTCATAACAAGAAGGGAACTATAAAAGCGCCGAACGGAGCAAGGTTTTTGGCAGAGGACGGCATACTCCCAATACTCATCCAAAAGCTTTGGAAAGCAAGGGATGAAGCAAAAAAAAGAAAGGATGATATTGCGAGCTTTGCAATAAAAACCACTATGAACTCCTTCTGGGGCGCATTAGCCAACCCTGTATGCAGGTTTTATTCGCTGGAAATGGCTAACGGCATCACTAGTTTCGCAAGACACATAATTCAATTAACGGCAAGGCTTCTTGAAGAAAAAAACTACAACGTGATTTACGGAGACACTGACTCCGTTTTCGTAGCTACAAAAGCCAGCAACCTAGAAGAGGCTGAAAAAATTGGTAGGGAAATTCAGGAATACATCAATGATTATTATGAAAATTATGTCAAGGAAAAATACAACAGAAAAAATTATCTTGAATTAGAGTTTGAGAAGACGTTCGTAAGGTTCTTGATGCCAAAGCAAAGGCACCAGGATGTTGGGGCAAAAAAAAGGTACGCCGGCCTTCTAATAAAAGATGGTGAAGAAAGAATTGATTTTACGGGACTGGAATTTGTGAGAAGGGACTGGACTGAATTAGCGAAAAAATTCCAAATGGAGCTCCTTGATCTGGTTTTTCACAAAAAAGAGATAAAGGATTATATCAGAAATTTTGTTGACGACCTGAAAAAAGGAAAGCATGATGAGTTGTTGGTTTATAAAAAAGCAATCAGGAAACCGCTTGAAGCTTACACAAAAACAACGCCGCCGCACGTGAAAGCAGCAAGAAAACTAAAAGAGCTGAAAAGCAATTTAATAGCTTATTACATGACTGTTAACGGTCCGGAGCACGTTGAGGCGCGCACAAGCAAAATAGATTATGATCACTATATTGATAGGCAATTAAGGCCTATAGCTGATTCAATACTAACATTCTTCGGCCTAAAATTTGATGATGTTATTTCTGGAAAGCAAAAGAAACTCTTTGATTATTAAAGAATTATTTTATTTTGAAATTATTGAGAAATGATTATTAAGAAAGATTATAACAAAAAAAGAAAAAAATTATTATTTTTTAGTCTCTTCCAGTTTTTTCTTTAATGATGCTAACTTGCTGCTTTCCTCGACGTTGCTCTTGTCCACTTTCTCCTCTTTCAGCTTTTTTCCGCCGCCCTTCCTGTGGTAATGCATGTAAAGAAAAGAACCTACTAAGATAAGAACAAGGACAAGCACGACAATAATGCTAACAGTGCCAGTACTCATTCCTGCTTTTGCCTTGCAGTCATTCGGGCAGTTATCAACATTCTCGCTTCCTTCACACTTTCCATTATTATTGCAGACAGGAGGAGCAGGGCAGTCAGCAGGGCAATTCTCAGTGTTTTCATTACCGCTGCAGGTTCCGTCATTATTGCAAACAGGAGGAGGGCAGTCAGCAGGGCAATTCTCACTTGTTTCTCCAGAATCGCAGATTCCATTATTGTTGCAAACTGCCTGCTCAGGGCAATCACTCGGGCAGTTCTTAGTTGTCTCGCCAGAATCACAAACGCTGTTGTTGTTGCACACAGCAGAAAGGCAGTCAGCAGCGCAATTCTCACTGGTTTCGCCAGAATCGCAAACGCCATTATTATTGCAGGGGGAGGCAGGCTGAGCTGCGCCTATTGCAAAATAGCTGAAGCTGGGAGTGGATGCTTCGTACGTTGTGTATTGTGAGTCAGCGCTTAGCTTTGTTGTTGCCAATTTATTCCATGACGAGCCGACAAGGTGATAAAGCATGACGTCAGAGTCAGAGACGCCATTGCTGGTAATCCAAGAATTAAGTACTCTGAACTCAATCTTTATGTCAGAAGCGCTGTTAAGGTTTGTCGGACTTATTTCCAAGTAATTGTAAACAAGGGGCGCTGCGTCGCTTATGCTGGTAGGCTTTGAGTCAAGGGATCTCACCTCAAGCTTTGCAGAGCTACCAATATCAGCTGTCAGCACAAACTTAATCTTTGTGAATGAGATGTTGTCAGTGTTAACATTCAGAGTGTAATTGCCCGCGTCCATAGAAGAGTAAAAGAAAGTCTTTGACTTAGAAACTGTGCCTGTAGTATTCCCCCCTTTACTCATTAAAGGACTTCCTCCTCCGCCTTTCATAAGAGAAGGGCTGCCACCACCACCCTTCATAAGAGAAGGGCTGCTGTCACCCTTCATCACCAGTGGACTGCTAGTTCCGCTGGACTGGCCGAAATACACAGAGAAGCCTAGGTCAGCAGGTACCTCGAAATTAGTGCAGCCCTGAGAGCTGTCGTATGTTGGACCTGAAATAACGTAATCAGTTACGTCCGTGCAGTCATTCACGCTTACTGCTGACTCGTTCGGGCAATGATACAAGGTGTCAACGTTGCCAGGCACGCAAATCGTTATTGTCTCTGGGTTTAGCTCATCTTTTAAATCTTCCCAAGCATCATGGTCCATCCCAACATACTTGATTCCGCTGTCAGTCTCGTTCGCAATTAAGTCGCTTTCATTCAAGCTTGTCTTATTCGGGTCAACCACGCCCTTAATGTCCATTTCCTCAAGAGTAATACCCCATTTTGCACTAGCATTAGGATCGCTGAACTTCACGCTGACGTTTTCTGTCTCATTGTACGATTTCTTGAAAGCCTTTCCTCCGCAGCCTTTTGTTTGGAAGCCTGAACCGAAGTTCCACTGCACCTGAGTGTTACTCCTGTAAGAGTCTCCTTCTGGCGGCACATAATTAACGTCGAACACTGGCTGGCACTTAATTCCGCAGTCAGCAATACTTGCCTCTGTGGTGAAGTTAAGGCAGGCTGTCACGCCGCATGGATTCCCTGCCTTGTCGCAAACCTTCAGCTTGTAATAATAAGTGGTGCCGTTAGTCAAGCTGTAGCCGAGAGTGCTATCATCTATTTTGCCCTTGTGCTTTATCCTAAACGCTGGTACGCTGCTGTCTGTTATTCCTTTATCATATATTGTTGCGTTTAAGCTGTTGCAAGTGCTGTCATTATAATAAAAGAGCAATGTGCCGTTTGCGGGCTCACTTGAGCTGTACGAAACAAATGCTGAGTCAGGGAACTCTGTCACTTCATAACTTGCAATGGTCGCCATTGTCGTGTCATTTGTAACAGTAAAGTCGAAGAGTTCTCCGCCGCAGTCCGGCAGGAAGAAGCAGTCAGGGTCATCGCAGTTAGTCATTCCGTCCTGGTCCTCATCGCCTGGAGCCCAGCAGTCCTCAAACACCATTCCGCCAAACTTCTTTATGAACTTGCAGTCAGGGTCCTTGTCTGGCGGCAGGTTATCGCCGTCTGTGTCCTCAACTCCGAAGCAGTCTTCTTTCATGAAGTCAACTGCTCCTGGTGTGAATATTCCTGAAACGCTGTCAATCGCTGCTTCGGTGCTTATGTTCTTTGTTAGAGCATAAAGCCTTATGTTATAATTTAGGTCAAACTTGCCTGTCTCGTCAAGGCTTTCCTTGTCAGCCATTACTACCGGGCCTCCTGCCTCGCCGCACATAACCTTTGCCATCGTGCTTGCTTCAATACTGGTTGTCTCCCAGTTGCCGTTCACGCACTCGTACTTTGAAACCTTTTCTTTATTGGCTTGCGTTGACTCAACAACAAACTTGAACTCAAAGCCAGTCTCAGCGTTGTTGCTTGAGTTACAGCCTCCTGTTGATATTCCATTGCTGTCAAGATAAAACTCTGCTTTTAGTGGAGTGCTGCCAGTCCCTTCCTCAACAGTTGGAGGCCAGGTGCTCATGTCCTGGACGAATTCGCCGTTGCACGTTGCTGTGTCAAGCATGCTCACAACATTAATGCCAAAACCAAATATGTCAAAGTCATCCTTAACGCCCATCCCGCAGATGTCTGCGTGCTCAGCTAAGCCTGTTTCTGGGCAGTCATCCATGCCTACTGGCGTTGGAGGAGCGTCCATTTTGTCAAACATTTGGCCTGCGCCTTTTGGATCGCACCATCCTGTGAATTCCTCGCAACCGTTTATGGAGTTGCAGTCTTGGCCGAACACACTGGAATTGCGCCAGCAAACGTGCCTGCATTCGCCTCCCATAAAGCCGTTGCCAGAAATCCAAGTGCAACCAGCGCTAGAAGCGTTATTGCATGCGTTTGCAGCAGCTGTTGAGTTACCGTCTGAGCTGTCAAATGCCATTCTTGCTATGTCAAAGCACGCGAAAGCCTTGTTCTCGCAAAAGCCACCCATATCAGGGTTGAAAGGATCTGTTATCCAAGTGCAGTTGCCGTCAGCTGAGCAGCTCGCCTCATCATTATAAAGCACGTCACAAAACACAGGTGCCCAAACGCCTCCGTCAGAAGGCTCGCACTCCCCGCCGAACTCAGCAGGAGACCAAAGGCATGCTGCCTGCTGCTCACAAGCGCTTTGATTATTATCAAATTGGTAGCAGTCTTCGCTTGTTGTCATGTTTGGCTCGCACCATCCAGAGCGCCACTCACAATTGGGGTTAGAGCTGCAAGAAGTGTTGTCTAAGCTGAAGCATTTCGGCTCGCACCAGCCTCCATTCGGCGAATTAGGATCAAACCTCCAGTAGCAGTACTGCTGGTTGTTGCCGTTAGTGCACTTAGACTGCGAGTCAATGCTTGAATTGTGGCATAAGGCAAACATTTTGAAATCACAGAATCCTCCAGCAGGGTTATTTGGATCGTCTACCCAGACGCAGTTTCCTGTGCATCCGCCTTCTGCCTTGCCAATGCAGGAATCCGCTTTTGTCTTATTAACATCGCAGTTTCCTCCGCTTGCCTTATACCTGCAAGCGCCGTTTTGGTTGTTGCATTCTGTTTCAGAATAATCATATTTCCAGCAAACCTCTGATGGGTGGCCGCACCAGCTTTCGCCCCACTCATCTGTAATCCAAGTGCAGTTTAATGAGGAGCCATTAATGACAGGGCTTGAATTGCAGAGTGCTTGGGTGTTGTATTTCCAGCACTCATGAACCAAGTCGCCCTCCCCACAGCTAGGGTCAAAAAAGCAGTCAGGATCATCGCAGTCTTTCATGCCGTCATTGTCATCATCCTTGTCATTAAAGCATAACTCATCATTAAAGTTCTTCGGCTTACAATAATCCCCATCATCAACCCACACGCAGCTTCCCGCGCTTCCAAGACCGTAAGAAGCGCACTCTTCCTCTGAGCACTCAAAGCATTTTTCCAGGCATGTCTTCTTGCTCTTCTTAACACATGTTCCCTGGCTAAGATTGGCAAGGTTGGCGTCCCATTTGCATTCCGCCTTGCTCTGCAGGCAAGCAATCTTTGTTTCGTGCTTTGCTGTGCTCGGATCATCAGGTATGTCATTGCAGGCAGCACAGCTTGTGTCGCAGCTCCCTGCCTTCTCCAAAGAAGAGCTGAAGTCGCACGTTCCAAAACCATTTGGAGCATTAGGATCAGGCGTGAACTCGCAATTAGCCGGTGAGGATTCGCACGCAGCTTGAGCCAATGCAAGGCTACTCCAAGCCGAGCCATTATTCTGGGTTTCGCACGCCCAGCAGGACTTCTGACAATTGGAAGCTCCTGTTTTGATGTCGCACCAGCAGTCCCTGTCTATAAAGTCATCATCAGTACTTGCGGTGTTGTTGTCATTACAGAATTCCTCGCATTTCCAAGAGTAGCCTGCTTTTTCGCACAAACCCTTTGTTTTTATGCTGAACACGTCACCATCAGAGCCTATAACATCTTCAGAGTTGAAAGTGCAGTACTGGCCGTCCCACTTGCAAGGCATAAACCAGTAAGGACCTGATATTTGCTCGCACAACACTTGGCTTTGATAAGAGTTGTAATCCTCGCAGAAAGTGGCTCCTTCTGGAGGCTCTGCCAGCTTATCATGGCAGCTCTTACCAATATAATCTGTAGTGCATTGCCCGTTCCTCCACCTGCAGCAAGTTCCTAATGCTGGTATTTTGTTGCACATATCCTTATCAGTGATGTTCTCGCACTGGACGGGAGTGTTTTCAAAGCCCGGTTTTGGTACGCAATCGCTTCCGTTATACTGGCATATGCTAACGTTCTCGCAGCTAGCCTGGTCTGCCCAGAACAGCCAGCACCCTGGATTGAACTGTGTAATATTATTGCCAGTGTCTACTGGCTCTTTGCATTCGTCAGTCTTAAAGTCGTACCAGCAGTAATCTGTTTGTATGCATTCATACTCGTTCCCATCATAGCTACTGCAGTAGCCTTCGGCAGGCTCGCACCATGGGTCTGAGTAAGTACAGTTCAAGCCGTAATTAGCTGAGTTGTTGCATGCTGTCTCATTATTGTCAAACGCCCAGCAGGCCACTTCCTCGCAGTAAGGGTCATTCCATATGCAGTTAAGGGAATCATTTGGGTTCTCACAAGCTGTCTGGTTATTGTCAAAGTCCCAGCACTTCTGCTCTTCGCACCAGCCCCAAGTCTCAGTCCTCCAAGTGCAGCCGTTAGCAGAGCAGCTCGTCTCATTATTGTAAGCCCAGCAGCCTTCCTCATAGCAATAACCATAAGTGCTGTCCCAGAGGCACCCTGCCGACAAGCAGCTTTCATTATCCCAGTGGTCCCAGCAGCCCTGCTCATAGCACCAGCCGCCGCTGTCAGCGTTCCAAGAACAATTGTTTGTTGTGCAAGAGCTCTCATTATTGTAAGCCCAGCAGCCTTTCTCATAGCAGTAATTGCCGTTGCTGTCCCAAACACAATTATTGTTTGCTTCACATGTTGTTTGATTCATATAATCCCAGCAGCCTCCCTCTGAGCACCATCCAGCATTAGCGTCCCAAAAGCAATTATTATCATTAGTGCAGCTGGTGTTATCAAGATAGTTCCAGCAGCCCTGCTCATAACAGAAGCTTCCTCCTGTGTCCCATTTGCATTTTGATGAAGCATTACACGCAGACTCGTTTGTGTATTCCCAACATCCTTTCTCATAGCAGTACTCCCAAGTGCTGTCCCAAGAGCATTGAGAATGTTGTGTGCAATCATTTTCTGTGGCGTAATTCCAGCATCCCAAGTCATAACACCACCCAGAATCAACCCACTCGCATCCTGTTTGGGCTTCACAATCAGTTTGCGTGCTCTTAGCCCAACACCCCTTGGAGTAGCAGTAAGAACCCTCGTCATCCCAAGCACAGTTGCCAATGCCGTTAGCATCTGCATTACACGCTGCTTCTGTAGTGTATTCCCAGCAGTCTTGCTTATAGCAGTAATTGTTCTCCTCATTCCACGCGCAGCCCCTATACCTTTGCTGGTTGCACGCGCTCGCGTTAGTGTAATTCCAGCAGCCTACTTCGTAACAGTAATTGCTGTTATTGTTCCATAAGCACCCACTAACATTTATGCAGCTTGCCTCAGTGTAATAATTCCAACAAGCAACTTCTTGGCAATACCCACCTTCTTCCCAGCCGCACTCGTTGCTTTCAGTGCAGTCAGAGCTTCCGCAACACGCAGTCCTAGTAGTGTAGCTCCCGCAGCCTCTTTCATAGCAGTTTCCCTTCCAAGCGCAACCAGCGTTCACGCAAGCCGTCTCATTATCGTTGTAGTTCCAGCACTCTAAAGAGTAATCGCCGTCGCAGTAAGCGCTCCAAGCACAATCCGAGTCTGCTGAGCAGGTTGCATTGTCCTTATAATTCCAGCATTCTTTTGTAAAGCATTGGCCACCACCGTTCCAAATGCATGAGGTGTCTCCTTGGCAGCTGCTTTGGTTGTTGTAATTCCAGCAGCCCTGCTTGTAGCAGCTGAAGCCGTCCCAAACGCAGTTAAGGTCTGATGAGTGAAGTGAGCACGTAGCATTAGTTGTGAAGCTTCCGCAGCTAACCTCCTCGCAATAATTGCCGTCATAATTCCATTGGCATGCTGTGTTGTTGTCGCACGCAAGCTGCGTTTTGTAATTCCAGCAGCCTCGGTCTTCGCACCATCCACCGCCGCCCCAAGTGCAGTTGTTAGAAGTGCAAGTATTTTCGTCAGTATAACTCCAGCAGCCCTGCTCAACGCAAGAGCCAGAGTCAACCCACTCGCAACTAGAGCTTGCTTCGCATGTTGACTCATTAGTGTAATCCCAACATCCAGGCTCATAACAATTTTGGGAGTTGTTGTCCCAAACACAACCGTTTAGAGATTCGCAGTCCTGTTGCGTGTGCTGGTCCCAGCAACCCTGCTCGTAACAATAGCCGCCCCAAGAATCATTTTGCCAGGCGCAGCCTAGGCTTGAGGCTTCGCAAGAACTCTTATCATTATAATTATGGCATGCTTCTTCCTCACACCACCCGTTATTGCTCATCCAGGCGCACCCAGAAATCGCATTACACTCATTTTCAGTGTCAGCATTCCAGCACCCCTGATCCGTGCAGGTATTAGTTTGCTGGTCCCAAACACAATTGTTTGCTTCACATGTTGTTTGATTCATATAATCCCAGCAGCCCTGCTCAACGCAGGACCCCCATTCGCAACCAGCAGCATTGCATGAGGCCTCATCAGTATAACTCCAGCAACTTTCCCCGCCAGGCCCGGCTGGGTGACATTCGTTCTGCCAACTACAGGTTAAGTTTAGGTTATTATTAACGCATGCTGTGCTGTTAGTTCCGCTGAACATAAAGCAGTCCTTGAAGGTGCATTTAGAATCAAAGCTGTCCCAATAGCAACCAGCAGCTTCGCAAGTTGACTGGGTTGAGAGAGACCAGCAACTGTCAGCTTCCTCGCACCAGCTACCCCATTGGTCCTCGTGCCAGACGCATCCTTCTGCAGCATTGCAAGAGTTTTCGCTTTGGTAGTTCCAGCATCCCTCTTCTCCACAGTACTCGTCTGACTTCCACATACAGCCGTTAGCATTGTCGCATGATGATTGGGTTGAGTATTCCCAGCAACCGCTTTGCTCCACGCAGTTCCAGCCATCCCAAACGCATCCAATATCAGAGTGATTTTCGCAGTCTTCTTGAGTGTAATAGTTCCAGCAGTTTTTTTCAGCGCAGTAAGCTGTGCCGTCCCAGACACAATTGCTTGCAGCTGTGCAAGAAGCATTGTCATGATAATTCCAGCACGCAGCACCTTCCTCGCACCATCCAGTAGAGCCTTCTGATCTCCAAACGCAGGACTTGTTTATAGATGACGCGTTACCCTCGCATGACTCCTGCGTCCAAAAATCCCAGCAGCCTACTTCATAGCAGTACTTGCCCCAAAAATCCCATTTGCACCCTTCTTGTGCCAAGCAGCCGTCTTTGTCATTGTTGTAGTCCCAGCAGTTAGCTGCTGAGGAGTTCTGCGCTAGTGCAATACCAGCGATAAACAGTATAAGTAGAATTAAGAGTTGTTTATTCATCTGAAAACCACCTTCTTTTTTAAGCATTTTTAAGACTTGTTAAAAAAGATAATACCAAAAGAATTTATTGACACACCTGATTTAAATACTTTTCTATTTTACACAGAAATATATACAAATATGGTTATTTTTGCTCTATGCTGTCGAGCCTGTCAGGGTCCTCCATTTTTTCTTCCTTAAACTTCTGCAGCTTCTCTCTTAGCTTTTGGATGTCCATGGATTCAACAGATTCTCCTTTTGGTGGTTCATAGGATGCTGGCTTTGAATTCTCGCTGCTATTGCCATGAGACTTTTTGTTGTATATGATGTATGCCAACACGCAAAGCACGAGAACGCCTATTACAATAATAAGCCATACTGCCCATCCAATTCCTGAGCCTGAATTTTCTTGGCAGTCGAAAGGGCAGTTTTCGCTGTTCTCAGGCGCTACGCATTCATTGTCATAATTGCACAATTGAGGCTGCGTTGCTGTATTATCAGTTTTCATATTAGTTTTGTTTTCCTGGCCTGAGCCTGTTTGATTGGTCTTATTTAAGGTTTCATTGTGAGTGGGTGGAGGAGAGTATTCGCAGCTCTGCGTCTCATTTGGCTTGTTAATGGTTGTGCTGCAATTGTTCAAGTCTGAGCAAATCCTTGTCTGGATTCCTTCTTGAGAGCAATTGCTCCATTCAGAGCACGACCAGTTTTCTGTGCACGGCTCCTCTGAAATATTCTTCTCTGCTATTGCAAAAAAGCTGAATCCTGGGAGTGTTGCCTTGTAAGTTATGTATGAGGTGCCTGCGCTGAGCTTTTCAGTTGGAAGCTCGTTCCATTGGCTGTTATTATACCTGAACAATGCTATTTCATCATCGCTAACATTGTTTGAGTCAAGCCATTCCCTCTCAACTATGAAGAACACTTCTGCGCTTTCAATTATGCTGTCATCCAGATTATTTGTGCCCACTTCTATGAACTTGAAAGTCTTCCTCTGAATAGGTTTTATGGATGAGGGAATATTTTTAAGGGATGCAACCTCAACAGTGACGTCATTAGAATCATTGTTAAGAATAAAATTAATTTTTGTGAATCCTAAAGAAACCTTGCTGAGAGTCATTGTTTTCTCAGTTGCAGAGTAGATTACAGGCCATTCCTGCGACTGCGATTCATTAATGTCAGAGTCGCTGCTAGTGAGATAATTAGTGATGCTTATGTTTGGAGGCAGGTCAATCTCGAAATCAAGCTCAAAAACGTTTGAGTCTATTCCTTGAGCGCTCCTGCATATAATGTAATATGTGTATTCCCCCTCATCGAGCTCTGGAAAAGTGTACTTATGCCTTTTTTCTCCTGTTGTTGAAAACTTCGTTCCTGAATCAAAAGAAAAGTTTTCGTTAGAGCTAAGGGTGCAATTCGCATCAACGTTAGTTGAAACCCTTAGGTATGGTGTGGGGTCTTCTGTGATGTAAGGCGCTTCGTCATCGCCGCCTATTTGAAGAACATCAATTATTGGGCCCTGGCTCTCTTCCTGAGTTGTTGCAGAATCAGTAACATCAGTTGTGTTCACGTTGTTGTTAGAGTCAACTGTGTGTATTTTTATAGTATAAGAAGTGTTTGGGCTTAAACCAGTAGCATTGTAATAAGAATTTGAGGTATTCGCAACGTTTGTGTTTCCAATGTAAATTATGACGTGGTCAAAATCAGAGTCAGAGGGATTAGTCCAAGCCCAGTAAATCCAGTCTTCTCCTGTGCTCTGCTCAGCCAACCCACTTATTGAGGCTGGTGGCATTGTGTCAGGCTCAGCATCTGTTGTTGCAGAATCAGTAACATCAGTTGTGTTCACGTTGTTGTTAGAGTCAACTGTGTGAATCTTAATAGTGTATGTTGTGCTTGAGTTAAGCCCTGTCGCATGGTAAACCTCGCTTGAAGTAGTGGTCATTTCAACGTCGTTAAGGTAGATTATCACATGATCAAAATCAGGGTCAGAAGGATTAGTCCAAGCCCAGTAAATGAAATCAGTCCCAACACTTGTTTCGCCAAGGTTAGAAACTGTTCCTGGGGGCGTTGTGTCAGGATTTGCCTGAGTTGTTTGGGTGTCAGAGACTCCTGAGCTCTTGTTGCCAGAAGTGTTAACAGCGTAAACTGTTATTGTGTAGGAAGTTTCAGGGCTTAAGCCAGTTGCAATGTAAGTTGATATGTCACCGCTTGTCTTTTGCTGGCCGTCAATCTCAACAACCACATGATCGTAATCAGGGTCAGAAGGGTTAGTCCAAGTCCATTCAATTGACTCGTTAGTTATTGTGCCGGCCTGAAGATTAGTCACTGGCCCAACAGCAAGGACAGCAGAGCTAAGAATTAAAAGCATTAAAAAAATCAGGCTTTTTTTCATTATTCTTACCTCTTTTTTAGTGATAAGTTAAAGAGTATAATCATTAATAAAGATTTCGATTAGATGATCAAGCTATTTAATGAGATTCATAATGTAGTTATAGGCCTAGCCTGGGTTATCCAGAGATTGTGCTTACTGTCAAACGCGAACTCTATGTCCTGCGGGCACTTGTAGTGCTTTTCTATTTTCTCACCAATCCTTGACACTTCTTCAATCAGCTTGTTGTCAATACTGAAATGTTCTGTTTTTTCTCTTACCTTGTGGGTTTTTTTGTCCATAAAATAGCTGTTTGGAGTGACCTGGCCGGAAACTAATGCTTCTCCCAAGCCCTCCACGACTTCTATCAAGATGTATTTTTTATTCACGGGATCAACAGTGAACATCACTCCAGCGTATTTTGCATTAACCATTTCCTGCACTACAACGCTTATCAAAACGTCCCTATGCCTAAAATTGTTCTTTTCACGATAGTATATTGCCCTGCTCGTGAACAAAGACGCCCAGCACTTCTGCACAGCCCTTACCACTTCCTTTTCCCCTTTAACATTTAGGTAAGTGTCCTGCTGGCCAGCGAAGCTCGCGCCCGGCAAGTCCTCAGCAGTTGCGCTTGAGCGAACAGCAACCTTCTTGATTTTTAGTTTTTTGTAGTTCGCAATGATTTCCTTTTTTATGCCTTCAGGAAACTCCTGCTTTAAAATCAGTTCCCTTATTTTTTTTGACGTGTTCTCTAATTGGCTGGTGTTTTCCACGTCAACCTTGTCTAATAAGCCGTGGATGTGCGCCCCAATACCTGTTTCGTCCAAGAACTGCTTGTAAGCGTTCACTGTCACGCAAAAGCCGTTAGGAACAGGAAACTTACTGAACATCTCACCAAGATTAGCCCCTTTACCTCCTACAAGAGGGATGTCGCTCTTGTCAATCTCTCTGAACCAAACTATGAGGTCAGGCCTGTAGCGTGTTTTGCTTGTTTTTGATTTTGCCCTTACCATTTTTTTTACCTTCCTAATTTTTTCCTGTTTTACAATTTTTTTCCCATCATTTGATATTTTTCTCACGATTCCTTTATTCGCGTCAACTTCAACCAAATCGCCGTCTTTTATGGTTTCTGTTGCAAAATGAGTGCCAACAATGCATGGGATTTTGAACTCCCTTGAGATTATTGCAGCATGACTTAACATCCCACCTTCATCAGTCACGATTGCTGATGCTTTGCTTGCGATGTCCATCACATTCGGCTGCGTCATTTGCGTTATGAGGATTTCGCCTTTCTTGAACGTTTTTCTCAATTCTCTTAATTGCTGGACGTTGTTTGATTCTAGAATTCTTGCAACGCCTGTTGTTCTGCCAGGGTTAGCAACATGCCCTTTTAATTTATTAGTCCTAGGTATTTTGTATAATTCGCCAAGTTCTTTTTTGGCAATTTCTTCAGCCTTATCACCAGACTCAAAGATTAGTTTTTTGTTCTTCCATAAGCCCAAAAAGCATTTTTTTCTCTGCTCCTTGGCTTCTTTGCTTAAGGGCTTGCCAGCCAGCAAGTTCTTGATGTCCTCAATAAGGTAATACAAGCCAATATCATACACATTTTCTTTTGTCCTTCTTGAAATCTCATTTATCAAGGGGATAATGTAATAATCAGTACCTGCCCAGCAAGACTTCACTTCCATTCTTAAAACAGCTAGTTTTTGGAGAAGGTCAACGTATGGCCTGATTTTAGGATGCCTCCTCAGAATTTTCTCCTGTTTTTTCTTTAACTTGTCCTTCTCTTTTTTTATGTCCCTTAATTTCATATGGTCCTTATCAAACTTGTACCTTTGAGTTAATGTTTCAATAACATCATCTTTTGTGAAATGAACTGCTACAACCCAAGGGTATTTGTCTGCGTGATTAAGCAAATTCTTTTTTGAGAACGGCTGCTTAACTAGTCTTTGCCAGTCAATTAGCTCGCGCAGGGCATCATCTGTTTCCACAGGGGTCATCAAGACAGATGCTTCTTTATCAGAGAATAATCCCTTAATTTTTTTCTGGAGGTAATGAGTTCCTTCTGCCTGCGTTGCCCTGAAATAAGCTATTGTTTTGCACCACTCATCAGTTATTTTAAGAAGTAAGTTAAATAATTGTTTTTCTGTCAGCTCGTAATATTTTGTTTTTTTTAATTTCTGAAAGAAGGTCTTGTGTTCCTTACATCGCTTTTCAGCTTCCCTAACAAATTTTTTAGAATAAGCTAAATCAAGATAGTTTTTTCCTCTCTTGATATCATTTTTCAAATCTTCTGTTGAGTGAAAAGTGGATATCTTGTTGTTTCTCGCAACCTCAATAATAT
>RFII01000042.1 GCA_003695265.1 Candidatus Woesearchaeota archaeon
AGGTGCTCAGAAATTGTATATTTCTGGCACCCCAGAAATGTGCGAAGCACATTTCTCGTGGTTTGAGCAAATCCTGTCATGCGGGATGTTCAGAGTCGATCCTGAAATCCCATAAGCAATGGAAGAGTTTGGCGAAAGTCCCTCCAGGTCCGTTACATTTATTAATAAATTACCTGTTTAGAAAAAACATTTAAGCGGAGGTAGCCAAGCGGTTAAGGCGACCGCCTGCAGACTGCTGTGTTGAGCTTTAAGGCAATGACATGCTGACAGCGGTTATTCGGGGGTTCAAACCCAAACTTTTGGGCAAGCCAAAGGTTTGATCAAAATCCCGTCAAGTGAGGTGTTCACAGTTGAACGTGAAACCTCACGAGAAAACCTGAGTAACCAGAAGTTTGGTGAAAGTCCCTCCCTCCGCTTACTTTTTCATATTTAAGAAATGCCTGGAACTTCTTTTTATATCATAAAGAGGTGACATAACTCTGTCCAGTTCATCAAAGGAATCAAATTTGTAAGCCTCTTCAGGAGATTCTGCATTATGAATTTTCAATATTGCATCACCAAACAGCCTTGCCATTCTCAGAACAGTTGATTTCTCCTTAAAGCGGTGGTCCCTCAAATCTGCTATGTAAGGCCTAGTATCAGTAACAATGAACTCTTTTACCATAGGCAATTGTTTTGCAATCCTCTCCTGTATGTCAGCATAAGCCTTTCCTGCCATTACAGCGTGGGTTGCGTATAAAAATGCGTCTTTTGGAATTCCTAAATTATGAGATAATTCAGGATTAGTTACCCATAACCATTTCATAACATTGATTATTGTCCCCCCAGTATCTAAGATGTCATCAGGAACAATCAATGTTTTGCCTTCTAATGTGTCAGTCCCTTCCAAGCGTGGATTGTCAATTATTATTGCATCAGGGTTGTTATCAGCTTCCCTACCCTTATCAAGGTATAATATTCCTGAATTAACAAGTCCTGTAGCTTTCCTTGTTGCCTCAACAAACCCTCTGCACCCCTCATCGCATGAAACAAAAACTATGTTTTCGCCCTCATGAACAGGGCTCAGGCTAGACCTCTTCATTAAGTAATGTGCGAGAACCGCTGATGGGCAAATGCTTTGCAAAACCTTTCTACCATTATCAACGCCAAAAGCTTCTGCGTAAATATCATACAGCCTTTTGTTGTGCAAATGCATTGTTAAAACCTGATCAACACCACTTATTTGGTACAATCTTGCTTGCCAGGCAGAAGTAACTCCCTTTCCCTTTAATTTTTTGTCAGGGTCTTCCTTAAAGCCGCGGTCTGCTCTTGAGTAAGCCAAGTCAGGAGACACTACAACAACTTTTTTTGCACCCCAATACTTCGCGGCGTCAGCAGCTATTCCTGTTCTGGCTGCTAGCTCCTGCGCTGATACAAAAGGACCCTGAGAAACAATCAAATAAACCGTTTTTCCTTCCAAGCCTTCCTGCCCGTTAAGAATAAAAACAGGGCCGAACTCACCGCTTGAGAATAATTTTGGGTCCATGACATCGACTAAATCAGTGTATTTCCCCAGATGGTCCGCAACCTGTTGCGGAAACTCCATGTGAGTCCTGCTGACAGCTGCAATAACTAAATTCTCAAGTGAGTCCCTCATATTGTACCCGTTAAAATTTGTTATATTTATTCTTTACTATGCAAAACAAAGCATTTTCTGCAACAAAATCTTTAAATATCCTTTCTGCTTGCTTATTTAAAATGGCAAAGAAAAATAATTATGCAACACATATTTCGATTGCGATCTTGGTTGTTATCCTGCTAATAATTATTTTTGCTGGCAGAAGGCCTTCCAAAGACTACAGCGCGTTCGCGAAGTGCCTTACAGAAAAAGGCGTTAAGATGTACGGGACTGACTGGTGCCCTCATTGCAAAGAGCAGAAAAAAATGTTCGGTGATGCATTTAAGTATGTGGATTATCATAATTGTGATATTGATCCAGAATGTGAGAAAGTTGGAGTTCAAGGATACCCTACATGGAGTATTGACGGCAAGCTTTACCCAGGCACTGTAAGGCTTGAAGTGCTAAGCGAAATGAGTGGTTGCCCTCTCCAATAGAAAACATTTTATATTTACTTCTAATCCTTTAGGCTTATGAATACAATAAAAAGAATCTTACTGACGAATAAAGGTAAAAAATTCTATGTGCGAGACTTAAGCCAAGACATGCACACCCAGCACGGCTTTGTCAAAAAAACTCTTCTCAAAAAGAAAAAAGGCCTTGTAAAAACAAATACTGGCGAAACAATGAGCATTTTTGAGCCGAGATTTATTGACGCCTACAACAAAATCAAACGGGGCGCACAGATAATACCATTAAAGGACATAGGAATCATTGTTGCTGAGACAGGGATAAATTCGAGAAGCAAAGTTGTTGATGCAGGAGCCGGAAGCGGCGCTTTAGCTTGTTTTTTAGCAAACATAGTAAAATCTGTTGTAACATATGAACTAAGGGACGACTTTGCGAAGATTGTGAAGAAAAATATTGATTTCCTCGGATTAAAAAACATCAAGGTAAAGAAAAAAAGCATTTATGACGGGATAAGTGAAAAAAACATTGACTTAATAACATTAGACCTGCCAGAGCCGTGGCTTGCCATAGAACCTGCGGCGCAATCCTTGAAAGCAGGAGGATTCTTGGTTTCTTACAGCCCGACAACACCACAAGTAAGCGACTTTGTTTCTGCTGTTAAAAAGAATAAGAGCTTTGTTTACTTAAAAACAATTGAAATAATAGAGAGAGAATGGGAGTTCTCTGATAGGAAAATAAGACCAAAAAGCCAGCCCATTGGCCATAGCGGCTTTCTCAGCTTTGCGAGAAAAGTTTAAATAATGCAAAAATTTCGGCAAGAAAGGTGATGGTAAATGCCAGCGTACATTTTAATTTCGCTGAAAGAAGCGGACGAGGAAAAAATCCTCAAAAAACTCATGGAAATGAATGAAGTGGAAGAAGCGCACATCTTGTTTGGCGAATGGGACTTAATTGCAAAAATAAGCTTGGACAAACCTGAGGAGCTAGGAACTTTTGTCATGGAAAAAATAAGGCCTCTAAAAGAGATCAAGCTGACAAGCACTCTCATAGTCGCCAAATGAAAAAAGAAGCAAGGATTCTTGGCATAGACGATGCAAGCTTTGACAAGCACAAAGACAAAGAAGTTCTTGTCATCGGCACAATGTACCGCGGAGGAGACTTCATGGACGGCCTTGTGTCATGCTGGGTGACTAAAGACGGCAACGACTCAACTGAGAAAATTTCTGAAATGATAAACAAATCCAAGTTTAAGCCTCAGCTTCAGCTGATAATGCTCGACGGCATTGCAGTAGGGGGCTTTAATGTTGTTGACTTGAAGGAGCTTAGTATAAAAACAGGGCTTCCCGTAATAAACGTTATAAGAAATTATCCTGATTACAAAAAAATTTTTAGTGCTCTTAAAAAAATAGGCCAGGAAGAAAAGATTAAACTGATTGAAAAAGCAGGTGAAGTGCATAAAGTAAACGATATTTATGTTCAGTTGACAGGCATCTCTTTAGAAGATGCAAAAGAATTTCTGAGGATATCTTGTGTGAGGGGCAATTATCCTGAGCCCATAAGGATTGCGCACCTGATCGGCTCAGGAATCATTGCCGGAGAAAGCCACGGCAGGGCTTAAGCTTTGCTGCAGTAAACCCTGTAGCCTGCTTTTTTGCCAAGAACACTCACATTTCCAAAAACATCTTCCATTCTCCCAGAAAGGGCTTTTCCTCCCTTGTTGTGCCTGGCAACTATTTGCAGCAGGCCGTCTTTCAGCAGATAATCCTTTGACTGCTCAATAATGCTAAAACAAACCTTTTTGCCGGCTGTTTGCGGAGGATTGCATAAAACAGTGTTAAATTTTTCTTTTATATTCTCAAACAAGTCACTTTCAATGACTTCTGCGTTCTTTATACTATTCCTCTTAACGTTTTTCACGGCAAGGCCTATGGCGCGCTCATTAACATCACTCATAACAACCCTTGCACTTGGAAAAAGCTTTGCTGCAACTATGCCTACTGGCCCGTAACCGCATCCAAGGTCAAGAACCCTCCATTCCGGCTTTACAATCATATATTTTATTAAAATCATTGTTCCGCTGTCAATTTTCTTAGGGGAGAATGTTCCGCTGCCAGTCAAAAAACTGAAGATTTGGTTCTCAAACTCTAAACTAACCTCTCTCAGCCTTAATGGAGAATCCTGTTTTTTTGAAAAATAATGTGACATATGATACTATAAAAATTTGTTTTCTTTAAATAATTTTACAAAGGAGCTCTGTTTCTATTGTAAAAACATTTTAGCATTTACAGTTTTAATTTCTAATTTTTATTATCATATCAAAAAGTATTAATATCAGTAGTTATAATTAAAACTAAAAAGAGGCAAAAATGATTGATGAAACGCTAATACTCGCATTTGTTGCAGCTGTCCTATTAGCCATCGCTGTTTCTCTAAGAACTCTTGTTAGTGGAAGAATAAGAGCAATAAAAATAAGGATTGACTTTATTCAGGCAATGAAAAGAAGGTTAAGATAAAAGAAAAAACAAAAAATTAAGCAATTCCTAATATGTGGTATGCGAGCTTGTCTGCTGCTCTGATTATTTCTTCCTCATCTGTTCCTCCAACCAAAATGCATCCATTTTTAGCCACTACTGCAGTGATATCGCCAATTCCAAACAATACAACTCCTGTTTCATTCGTTACATCATCACATGTGACTACTGGAATATCATCTGAAATTCCCTCTTTCGGCCTTGTAATTGCAGCCCTTGTTGAAATATTCATTATACCATACTTATTACCAATAATCCTGCCAACTTCAATAGAAGCAATAGCTGTCTTGCTCGTTAAGTTAGGGTCCATTGTCA
The DNA here is from genome assembly GCA_003695265.1 of Candidatus Woesearchaeota archaeon. GTDB lineage: Archaea > Nanobdellota > Nanobdellia > Woesearchaeales > J072 > J072. The sequence continues at coordinate 4,915 of RFII01000042.1, forward strand.
GATAAATAAATGAGTGATTAAAGTCTTTCGGCTCAACCAAGACGCTTATGTCATCAAGAGATTTTGGGTCATACTTGAAAGGAATGTCATAAGGCTGACCGCCTTTCACAATCCTCGTGTACCAAAAAGGGCCGACCTTTACAAATGCAAACCCATTGTACAAATAGTTGTTTTCTGATTCTTCTCCTGCAAGCGTTTTTCTGTAAAGGTCCTCTATAGTCTCAACATCTTTTGTTAGGAAAAACCTTATTGAAAAGGCAATAACAAAAAGAATAATTATGAAAATAGCAGAATACAACACTATCTTCAGTCCGCTAACACTATCCTTCTCCTGCTTTTTCTCCTCTTGCTCTTCACTACTCATTTTATTATTCCGTAAAGCCCGTACATCAAGCGGTCCTTCAACTCAAGCATTTCAAAGTCTGTTTTCGCCTCAAAAATAATGCAGTTCTCATTCATTGTTATCCTTGTTTCATTGCTTTTCCTCATCTCAATCACTGGGATGCTTTCTGTTGCGTTGCCGCATGTTATCAAAGGCAGGTTTTGGTTTTCAACAACAGCGCCATTAACAGTGTAAATGTCAAAATCATTTGCCAGATCTTCAGAAATCTCATACCTTGCCAAGTCAATAGACCCTGACAAGTTGTTAAACGGGTTGTAAGTCAAGTAAACAACTTTTGTGTTAAGAACACTGTCAACAATCTTGCTGTCCATTTTAATGTTCTCAATGTACTCAGGATCATTCCTGAAATAAACCTTTTTTCCGTTTATTTTAAAGACAAAGGCGTTATTCAAGTAAGAGTATTTGATGTTATTATACTCATATGTTTGCCTGTCTGAGCCGCTGAAAATAAAGCCAGCAGCGCTGGAAATCATGATAAAAACTATTATAAAAGTTATCACGTTCTTTTTAGAGAACAATCCTTCCTTCTTTCTAGGCCTTGCCATGACAACACGCAAAATTATGATTTATTTAAATATTTTTGGCTGAAAAACAAAAAGATTTTTAAATAATCTAACCAATTTTATGCTTACATTGGTAAAGAAATGCATTATTTGCGACAAACCAGCCGAATTTTCTGTTAAAGGCTCAAGCGCTTATTACTGCGTGGATTGCGCCAAAGAGAACTTTGCCAACTTAGACCTGCTGCAAAGAGTTGAAGAGCAGGCCAAAAAACTGAAAGAAGCAATAAAAGAGCAAGCAGAATAATAGGATTCTTACAAGTTGCAAAAGCGAAATTATTCCTAAATCAAATTTCCAAGTCTTTTAATATTGCTTTTTGCCCAACACAACCATTTTAAGCAAATTTAACTCACTTAATAGGGATTAGTTTCAATTAAGAGCCTGTTTTTTTTGGAAAGAGCATGAAGAAGAATCTATTTGTATGCATCTTTTCGATGATCAAAACAATTAATTATTATCCTGTTTTCTTCTAACCTATAAA
>RFII01000043.1 GCA_003695265.1 Candidatus Woesearchaeota archaeon
GTTGAAGACTTGCATATACGGCCGTTACTTTTTATTAATGCTTGCTTGCCATAAAAATTAAAACCGAATTTGTGCATTTTAATCTGTAATTTTTTCTGTTACAAAATTTCGTATTCTTTCAACGCCTTTCTTTATATCCTCTAAGGGTGATGCATAGCTCAAACGAATGTTATTATCTGCTCCAAAACTAATACCAGGAATTGCTGCTACTTTGGCTTCTTTCAACAGCAGCTTACAGAATTCTAACGACTTCATACCAGTCCCTCTTATGTTGGGGAATGCATAAAAAGCCCCCTCAGGCAAATGGCATTTGATACCTTCTATTTTGTTCAATTCTTTAACAATTATTTTTCTTCTTTTATTGAATTCTCTCTTCATTTTCCTAACATCATCCTGTGGCCCTTTTAAAGCTTCAAAAGCCGCTTTCTGTGCAATGCTGCATGGGTTAGAAGTTTCATGTGATTGAATAGAAGCCATCGCTTTTATCACGTTTTCAGGACCTGCTGAATAACCTATCCTCCAACCGGTCATGGCGTACGTCTTTGAAACTGAATTAATTGTGATCGTAATATTTTTTACCTCATCACTTAAAGAAGCAATGCTATAATGCTTTTTTCCATCATATGTAAAGTGCTCGTAAACCTCATCGCTTATTATAATAATGTTATTTTCTATTGCTAACTCAGCTATTTTTCTTAGTTCATTTTTGCTGCAAACAACGCCTGTCGGATTGTTTGGGCTATTCAAGATTAAGATTTTTGTTTTGTCAGTGATTTTTTTTCTTATCAAATCAGCTGTTATTCTCATGTTGTTAGTTTTACAAAAAACAGGTGTTCCACCATTAAGCTTGACTTCCTCCGGATAACTTACCCAATAAGGAACAGGAATAATAACCTCGTCACCTTTGTCAAGAAGTGCTTTCATCGTGTTTGATATTGCTTGCTTCCCGCCATTAGAAATTATTATTTGGTCAGGGGAGTAATCAAGATTGTTTTCTCGTTTTAGCTTGTCGCACACTGCCTTTTTAAGTTCTAGCATTCCAGAAGGTGAAGTGTATTTTGTAAATCCTTCATCAATTGATTTTTTTGCTGCTTCTTTAATATGCTTTGGTGTGTCAAAGTCAGGTTCTCCACTGCAGAATCCGATCACGTCAACTCCTCTTGCTTTCAGAAGGTTAAATTCGAGGGTTATTGCTAATGTTACACTAGCAGTTAGATTCTTTACTTTTTTATTTATCACTTTTTCACGCAATAAAAAGTTTTCTCAAAAGTTGATTTAAGATTATTAGTCGTTCTCAACCCTTGGCGCCAGTATAAATGAGAGTTGCATCTTGTCAACTACGTTGTACTGGAGCTTTAAGGGGTAGTCTTTGTTGAACTGCAAAGTCACTTCGTCAGCGAGTTTTGAGCCGCCTATCATTTTCTTCAGGTACTCGATAGAGTACTTTGCGCGAATCTTGTCTTTTGAGCTTGAAGTGATTTTTGTGTTTTCGTCAGCTTCTATGTCAACTTTTGCCTTGCTAAGATCGCCTTGGCCGAAGATCTCAAGCTTTTTTGAGTCTGTCTGAAAGGTTACTGATTCTGCAACAATATCAACGTCCTCGATAGCCTCATTAAGAATCGTTGATGTGGTCTTTATCTCGACAGGGAAGCTCAGCTCAGGGACTTTCTGATCTTTTTCCTCAATAGCGATTAGAGGCAGAGAAAAAGTTCTTGTTGCGCCGTTCTTCATTGTTATTTTCAGCTTGTTGTCCTCCATTTCTAATGTTAAGCTGTCATTCTGCTTTGCCCTTCTCAGCACCTGCTTAAGATTGCTGAGGTTTATCGCAATCTCGATGTCTTTCTCGAGCTTGTACTCTGTGAAGCAGCTTGAGAGAAGATTAAAGATTACCATTGCGACGTTCGCAGGGTCCATAGCAACGAGCTCCATCGAATTGGACGTTACTTTAAACCTTGCCTCTGTCACAAGCTCGGAAATTATGGAAACGCTTTCTTTCAAGTATTTCGGCTCAGCTAATGTTAATCTCATGACCATCACCTTGTATTAGTATTACCCCCGAGGACTAATAATAAACACAGTTATTTATATCTTTCTCTTTCGAGAAGGCTAAAGCCTTATCCTCTGCCCGTTTTTCATCAGGTGAACATTGGAATAGCCCATCTCACTGGCTAATTCGAGCAGTGGAGAGACTAGTCTGTAGTCTCCATGGGATGGTATTATGTGCTGCGGTTTTGTCATGTTTATCAAGTCGCGCTGGTCTTCCCTGCTTGCATGGCCTGAAACGTGGATGTCTGAGAAAATCCTTACTTTATACCTATTTTTCAGCTGCTCCTCAAGCTTTCTCCTGTTCTCCTCGTTCGTCCCTGTCGGTATGACTTTGCATGAGAATATAACATGGTCTTCTGCGTCAAGCTTGAAAGGGAATTTTTTAGTCGCTATTTTTGACAGGACTGCCTTTGGCTCGCCCTGGTGTCCTGTGCATACTATGAGGTATTTGTGCTTGCCCTTTTTCTGTATTTTCTGGAGCATCTTCTTTATCTGCTTGCCGTATTTCACTATTTCGACGTCTTTTGAAAACTTAACTAAGCCTATGTTCTCAGCTGCCTTAACGTATTTTGCGAGGCTTCTTCCCAAAAAAACGATTTTCCTGTTCATTCTCTTGCCGAACTCAACTATTGATTTAAGTCTTGCAATATGTGATGAGAATGTTGTAATAATAACTGCCTTTCCTAAAGAGTCCACGCCAAGCATCACCTCTTTCAAGAGCTCTCTTGCGACTGTTTCGCTGGGCGTCTTCTGCGGGTTTGATGAGTAGAGGGAATCAATTATCAGGCAAAGAACACCTTTCTTCCCTAACTCTCTTAATCTTTCATAATTAGGCTTCTTATCAAGTATTGGTGATATGTCAAACTTGAAGTCATTCGCGTACAATATAACACCTTTAGGAGTGTGCAAAGCAATCATTACTGTCTGCGGCACAGAATGAGTTACGTTAATGAATTCTATTTCAAGATTGTCAGATACTGGAAACCTCGAGTTCGGGTTAAGCCTCTTAACAGGGTTTTTCAGCCTTATTTTATCGTCTTTGACTATCGCGCTAAGGACTTCTGCAGTATATGGTGTGCAGACGATAGGCGCGTCGAATTTGTTTGAGAGAAAAGGAACAGCTCCCACATGATCAAGGTGCGCATGGCCAATAACTATTGCCTTTACTTTTTTTGTCCAGTCCTCAATATGCTTTAAAGTCGGCACAGCATCAACTTCTGTAAGCTTTGCAACGCCCACCTTGACAACATCCTCATCCTCTGTGTACTTGATGTAAGGCTCAAGGTTTAGGCCGAGGTCAAAAACAATAACCTCATCAGCAACCTTAACTGCTGTGCAGTTCCTTCCTGACTCGTTGTATCCGCCGACACTGCAGATTTCTATTCTCATTAAACTAAATACTGAAAGCACTTATATAAAAAGGTAATGAATTAATTTTTGCAATGGGGCTTGCACCCCCTTTGTAAAAAATTAATAAGAATTATTCCAACAAGTATTCCAAGCCTGGCTGCCAGGCCTTTCTTTTCCGCCAATCTTCATCAATTGCCTGCTGCCAAGTTTTTCCCTAAGCAAAACATCTAAAGCTAGTTGAGGTGCTTGATGCGCGACAATAGCAATATTCTGTTCATTATCTGTTGTTGTCCCATGGACAAAATAGGTTATTTTTACTGCCATAATCATGTTTTCCTTATGAATTCCAAAACTGCCTCCCACCATTCTTTATTATAAAATGGGTAATGCTTCATATTGTTGATCTTCACGTATTCCCATTCAACACAATCATTGCAGGACTCAAATGCTTTTTCCAAGCCACCCATAATCTCATGAGCATATTTCAGTTCGTCGTTGCCTAATGTGAACATGTACCTTGATTTCATCTTATTTATGTTGGGAATTATTGATTTTTGTTCCCAAATTTTTGGAACTTCATCAGGAGTTCCACTGTATGACCTTATAGTTAAATTTATTATGTTCTCTGCTCTTTTCTGAAGTTCTGGATCATATAATCCTATTTCCTTGTTTTCAGTCATCTCATACAGTCTTCTTAAGTCTGTTACGAAGCTGTTTGCTATCACGCCGTTTGTTTTCTCGATTGTGTTTGCAAAAGAAACTATATAGCCGCCTCTTGAGTGTCCTAAAAGGTATATTTTATCCAATTTAAGACCATATTCTCCAGCATTGTGTTTTGCCCATCTTACTGCACAAAGAAAATCTTTAAGGTCTTTGTCTCCCAGTCCGGTTTCTTGCTTATAAACCACAACAAGGCTTAAATAGCCAAGTCTGTTGAATTTGTCTTTGACCAGGTCTGAGATTCTTTTTGCGCTGTTGTAGCCACCTTTATCAGTGTCAGTATAACCTCCCGCAATAATAATTACTTTGTCAAAGTCAATCCCTTTCGGCTTGTTAAGGAAAGCAGTTACAGAGCAATTATCTGTTTTTAATAAGACCTCTTTGCTCTCATAAAACTTTGAAATATTGTCTGTTGTGGGCTGGAACATAAGAAAAATCGCAAAGATTAAGATTACAGCAATTAAGGGAATTATTATTTTTCTCATTATGAAAAAAGTGCGGGGGAAGGGACTTTCACAAAGTTTCAGCATTTGTCGTGAGGTTTCACGTTCAACTGTGAACACCTCACTTGAGCGCCTTTTACTCAAGTTTTTACTAAAACCTTGGTTTGAACCCTCGTAGGCACTAAGCCACTGGATGACTTACAAATGGTTTCTTCATTGCACTCATGTGAGCACTCAGCACTCAAATGCCTTGAGTCCAGCCCGTCTGGTCGTTTCAGGGTTCTGCGTTCGGAACGCTGAACCTGGACTTTGACCGCTCCGGCACCCCCGCAAATGAGCAATCATCAGAACTAGAGAATATTATTTAAATTTTACTCTAATTTCTTCAGGGTTTCCTCAATTTCGGCAAGTTCTTCTTCAAGCTCGGCGATTTCAGAAGATTTCTTTCTCTGTTTAACTGCTTTTTTCTTTGTCTTCCCTGTAAGTGTTTGTTCTTTTTCAGATGTTTTCTTCGTTGAACTTAAAGTATAAGGTCTCATGTCCTCATCAACAGCTTTGGAAAGACGGTCTCTCAGCTTTGCCATTAAGAACTTTATTTCATGCACGTTTTGTCTTAGAGATTTAATTCCCTGCAATTTCTCTCTGTTTATCTGTTTGGCACGTTCGTTCTTCTCAAGAATGTAAATCATCAGCCTCGAGGTTTCAAGAATATTTTTTCTGAGGCTCTTCGGGTATTCAATCCCAACGTAATAATCATTTCTTGCCATTCTTACCTTGGCTCCAAAATGTAGCTGTCTATCATTTTAACCTTGTTTTCAATTTCGGCAAGCTGGTTAGACCATACTTCCAGCTCAGCGTCCTCTTCTGCCTTGATTTTTTCGATTCTGCTAAGCGCTATTTTAGCGTCTTTAATCTTGTCTTTTATGATTTTCACCATTTTAAGTATGTCATCATATTCATCAAACTTCACGTAAATAGGCATTCCCTCTTCTTCCATTTTTAGATACCTCCTATGGAATGGAACAGCTTTTTGTCTATGAACACAAGTTTTCTTTGGATTTCTTCTGCGCAATCAAACCATTTTTTCAGCTGCGCCTTCCTAATCCTTATAGTGTTTTCTACATTCCCCAAGTACCTATCAGCGTCAGTCAGGTTTTCTATTGCGACAATAATATCAGATATCATTGTGTTGTAGTTCTCAAGTGAAACAAATTTTTCTTTCTTTTTTGGTTTGAGCAGTTCATCGGTTGAATAGTTTATTTTAGGAAGTTCCTCTTGTTTATTCTCAGAAATGTTGAATCCTGGAAGCTTGTCATCCAATCCCTTTATGTCAAAGGATGGAAGATTTTCTGGCGTTGGTTTCTTCAGCTCCAATTTGACTTTGTGAATAGGATCTGGCTTTGGGTGTGGGATAAAATGCGGCTCAACACGTTTTATATCAATGTGGTTTTCTTCATGAAACATATTGTGCTTAGACTTTGGTACCAGTTCAGTCTTAGGCTTCTGTTCTGCCTTGAAGTCTTGCTCAGGCACTAAATTTTGTGTTTGTTTTAGATCTTGAATTTTTTTTGGAACTGGACTTGGAATTTGCTCTTTCTTTGGAGCAGGTTCTGGATGTATGTTCATCTCAGGTGGGACTGGAGGAGGAGTAAGGTTGTTAAGATCAGGTTTTGGAAAAGGCTCTTCTTTTTCCAGCTTTGGAGGTGGTGGGGGAACTATGTCTTTTCCTCTTCCTATCACATCCTTTGGTGTTGGCACTGGAGGCTCTAAGTCAAGAGGAATTGGCTCCTTTTTCTTTTTCTCAAAAATCTTCAGGAAAGGCATTAGACCACCGACTAGTAATACTTTAAAGGACTGTTCTGCTTATTAAAACTTTTATAATTATTATAGGATAGTAACTTAGAACATGTTTTTTGATTTTCTTATTTTAGATAATAAATAGCATATCATAGGAAAAGCGAAAGATTTAAATAAAATTATATGATAATTTTGTCATATGAGTAACTTGCACAGACTGTTTTTCAAAGCATTCTCCAATAAAACAAGATTGGAAATAATCAGATTGCTTAGGAAAAAGCCTCTTACTGTAACAGAAATATGCAAGAAAACAGGGTTCGAGCAGAGTAGAATATCGCACAATTTGAAATGCCTTGAGCACTGCGGATTCGTAAAGGTTACACCTAATGGCAGCTTCAGAAAATACGAGTTGGATAAAGAAACTATTATCCCAATTGTTGACCTGTTTGAGAAGCACATCAAAAAATACAGGAAAAGGCTTGAGTGCTGCAAGGTAATAGGACAAAGTAATAGAAGAATGAAAAAATCAGAGGCAAGGTGATATAAAATGAGAAAATATAGTGTGCTTTTAATAATATTGTTGATTGGCGCTCTTGTAGTAAGCGGTTGTCAAAGCCAGCCAGCAAACAACAAAGCCGCAGCTGACAAAACGCTTCAGCAAAGCCAAACAGAGCAAAGCACACCAACCAAATCAAGCGGTGAAGTCAAAGAATTCGCGATGACTGCAAAGCAATGGGAGTTCATCCCAAGCACAATAACAGTTAACAAAGGCGACACAGTAAAACTTCACATAAAAAGCGTTGATGTCACGCACGGCTTTGCACTGCCTGATTTTGGGATTAACAAAAACTTGGAGCCTGGCAAGACAGTTAACGTGGAATTCGTAGCAGACAAAACAGGGGCATTCACGTTCTTCTGCTCAGTGTACTGCGGCTCAGGCCATGGCGGAATGAAAGGAAAGCTGATCGTAAAATGAATGCCAATATAATGGGAAATGTGACTTGCCCAAAGTGCGGCCACAAGCAGCCAATGAAAATTCCAAGCTCTTCGTGCCAGGCATTCTACAAATGCGAAGGCTGCAAAAGCATGATCCCAGCAGAAAAAAGCTGCTGCGTCTTTTGTGACTATGGAGACAGGAAATGTCCGGCAGCGGAGAAGCATAAAAAATGAAGAAGGAGAACAAAAAATTATTGTTTGCCGGAGGCATTGCTGGGATTATAGCCTCGCTTTGCTGTCTTGGGCCTGTTATCCTTGTCTTGCTTGGACTTGCAGGCGTTTCAACAGCTTTGAGCATTGGCAAATTCACTTGGCTTTTCACAACGCTGGCATTAATATTTTTCGGAGCTGCGGTTTTTCTTTACCTCACAAGAAAGAAATGCTGTAACATAAGAGGAATGAAGGAAAACTGGAAGCCAATAATAGTGTCTTTTCTAGTTTTAGTTGTGTTTTTGATACTGCTAAAATATTGGCTTGCGCCTTTACTCGCAAAACTTGCTTACAGGTGATACAATGAAAAAACATGTTTTTGCAGGATTAAGCGTTTTGGCAGCGTTATTAGTCATGGCTGCGTTCGCTTTCAACACCAATCATGAAGACAACGCTAAAGATCTTATTAACCAGCAAAGCCTTGAAACAGCATATTTGCAAATTGAGGGAATGACCTGCAAGTCATGCGCCCTTGGCGTTGAATACGAGCTGAAACAAGTCAATGGAGTGGTTGATGCGAGAGTAAGCTATAAGGAAGGGACAGGAATAGTAACGTTTAATCCAGAGATAGTTGACGCGGAAACAATTGCAAAGGCCTCAACAGTGTACCCTGCAAGGGTTATACCACAAAAGAATTAAAACTTTTTTATAGCAGAGTTCATTCATATTCAATTGTTCCAGGAGGCTTTTGCGTTACATCGTAGAAAACCCTGTTAACCCCTTCAACTTCGTTAACTATTCTGCTTGAAACCTTTTCAATGAATTTGGCTGGCAGTCTCGCCCAGTCCATTGTCATAGCGTCTTCTCCTGTAACAGCCCTCAAAAAGATTGGGTACTGGTAAGTGCGTGCATCTCCCTGCACGCCGACTGTCCGCATGCAGCCTAAAGCTGCTAACGCTTGCCATACCTTGTCATATAATCCTTCTTGCCTTAATTCAGAGACAAAAATGTGGTCTGCCTGCCTTACTATTCCAAGCCTTTCCCTTGTTACTGCTCCACCAACTATGCGTATTGCCAAGCCAGGCCCGGGAAATGGGTGCCTGAACAAGTATTCTTTCTGCAGGCCCATTGCAATGCCGAGCTTTCTCACCTCATCCTTGTAAAGGTCTCTTAATGGCTCAACAAGGCTGAGGCTTAAGTTTCCGCCAATATTGTGATGTGTTTTGATAACGTCTGCGCTTTTGCTCGGCTGGGCTGACTCAATCCTGTCAGGATACAAGGTTCCTTGGCCTAAGAAAACTGCGCCTAACGGCTTTGCATATTCTTCAAACACTTTCCAGAAAGTGTCGCGTATTATTTTCCTCTTTTGCTCTGGATTAACAATGCCTTTAAGTGCTGTCAGAAACCTATCAGAAGCATCAACAAGAGTGAAGTTTGGAAAATCATTGTACAAATCCTGAACATGAGGTAAATCTTCTTTCCTTAAGAGACCGTTATCAACGCAAGCCAAGTAAAGCTGGCTGCCTATTGCCCTGCGCAGAAGGTTTGCTACAACGTAAGAGTCAACTCCGCCGCTCACCGCCATCACAACTTTTTCGCCATGAACTTTTTCTTTTATTTCTTCTATTAGTTTTGCCTCGAGGTCTTCAATATGGTAATCACGCGGAGCCCCGCAAATGTTAAGAAAATTATCAAGAATTCTTGTTCCGCTTGGAGTGTGAACAACCTCCGGGTGGAACTGAACGCCGTAAATGTTTCTCTCCAAGTCGCCCATCGCAGCAATTTCAGAAGTGTCTGTAGAGCCAAGATTAACGAATCCTTGCGGAAGCCTCGTTACTTTGTCACCATGACTTACCCAAACAACCTCATCATTCTGGAGCCCCTCAAAAAAATGAGAATTTTGCCTGATATGCAGTGTCTGCCTGCCGTAACCTCTTGTTTCTTCTTTACCAACTTTTCCACCGAAAAAGTCTGCTATTAATTGGTGACCGTAGCAAATGCCCAATATAGGAAATCTTGACATGAAGATCTTTGGGTCGCATTTCGGCGCGCCTTTGTCATAAATGCTTGCGGGCCCTCCAGAAAGGATTATTCCGCTCGGATTAAGCGCGCGAATCTTTGCGTAAGAAGCGTCATAAGGGACAATCTCGCTCTGGACATTAAGCTCTCTGACTCTTCTTGCTATTAAATGGCAGTACTGCCCTCCAAAGTTAAGTATGGTTATCATTTTAACACCAATTGTGAGGAACTATGCTTATCCCTTTTTCATCCGTAACCTCGCCCAACACTTCTGCGCAGAATCCCTTGCGCTTTGATTCTTCTAAAACCAAATATGATTTTCCTTTCGGAACAACAACGTACATTCCCCAGCCCATGTTAAAGTCACGGTACATTTCATCCATTTTAATATTTGCTGCATCTTGGATTAATTGGAATATTGTGTGCGGCGGCTCAACCGCCCTAAAATCAAGAAAAGCTCCGAGCTCCCTCTCTTTAAGAACTCTGTTGAGGTTTGCAACGCCCTCTCCGGTTATGTTTGCGATTCCCCTTATTTCAATCTCAGGATTTTCCAATAATCCTAAAATTATCGGAACATAAATCTTTGTAGGAGTCAATATTTCTTCTAAAACTGTTTTGCCGCCGAATTCTAATAGTGACTCAGTTGGCTTAAAAAGACCATTCCAGCCAGCAGGAGGATAATTTATTAAAACTTCTCGTGCCAGGCTTATTCCGTTGCAATGGATTCCAGAGCTTCTCAAACCAATAATTTCATCGCCTGGCTGAATATTCGAGCCATTGAACCAGGGTGGATAAGAAGGAAATTTTATGCCGTTCGCGTCAGCGCAAATATCATAACCCACACCTTCCACATAATCTCCTTTTACCCTATCAGCCATACCTCTTATCATTCTCGACAGGCTCGCGTTTTCTCCGCCGATAACAGCAGCTCTCGCGTGCTGCGCGCCAATAAAGAGGCCTGTTGCCAAATCCCTTGCGAATTCTATGTCAGGCTTATTCCATGCAACGTAATTAGTTATCATAAAAGGCCTTGCCCCGCTGCACACAAGATCATTGGCTACCATTGCAACAGCATCAAAGCCTGTGCATCCTAAAGCCCCCGGATTTCTGCCGCCGAGGTTCCTGTAAAGCTGGTGCACCATAGGCTTTGTGCCGGCGCCATCCATTGCCTTGTACAATTCAAAACCATTGATTCCATTCTGTGATATCTCATCCAAATCAAAATTGACACCATCGCTAAAAGATCCGATGTCTTCTGGAAACCTGATTCCAATTTCTTCTAAGTCAGCAACAAAATGCCTTGTTTTTAGGTACAAAGCCTTGAAAACACCAACCACTTCATGCTCTTTTTCAAAATCAACCCCTGCTGCTGCATATTTATTCTCACCCATATTATCACCTGAATTAATGCCTAAAGCACCTTTGGCCTGTGAAGACCATTGTCACTTTTGGGTCTGCTTCGTTGCACGCAATTATTGATTCGAAGTCGCGCTCTGAGCCGCCGGGCTGGACAATACCTGTGATTCCTTCCTTAATGCCGACATCAACTCCGTCCCTGAAAGGGAAGAACGCGTCCGAAACCATTATCGCGCCTCTCAAGCCGCCGTTTGCCTCATACGTTTCATCCTCAACTTCTTCCCTAACTTGTTTCGGGTCGTCTATCATTTGGAACAGCCTAAAGTCTCTTTTTGTCATGAACTTGTTTTGTTCAATTCCTAAGACTAAAACATTGTAAGGAAGGCCTGTTCTTTCAAAGCAGAGCCTGTCGCGCATTTTAGTGTAAGCCTTCATCACAGCCTGCTCTGCAACACCGACGCGGTCCTGCTCTCCAGTGCCTATGCCGACAGTAACGCCGTCTTTCACGTAAATGACAGAGTTTGAGGTGACGCCCTGCTCTACGCGCCAACCGAAAAGCATGTCTTCAAGCTCTTTTTGAGTTGGCTCTCTTTCAATCCTGAACTTTTCACCAGTCTTCTTTCTGACTGCCTCTGCCAACTTAAAGTCATCTGTGGAATGGATTGTTATTAAGGGCGACTGCTGCAAGATTAAGCCGCCATCTATTAACGACTTAAAGGAAACGTGGCGCATAAATTGATATCTGCCAAGGTCTGCCATTCCAGGAATTCTAATGACGCGCAGATTCTTTCTTCTTGCCAGAACATCAAGAGTCCCCTCTTCATATTCCGGAGCAGCAACAACCTCTAAGTAATTGCTGGCAAGCATTTCAGCAGTTTCCATATCAACAGGCCTGTTAAATGATGCAACTCCACCGAAAGCAGCAAGCCTGTCAGCAAGGTTTGCTCTTTGGTAAGCGTTGGCTATGCTGCTAGCCTGCGCAACGCCAAGCAAAGGCTCAGCTAAGGCAACGCCACAAGGGTTGTTGTGCTTTATGATAACAGATGCTGTGCTGTCAGAAAAATACTTTAATATGTTCAACGCAGCATCAACGTCTGTCAAGTTTATCATTCCAGGATGCTTGCCTGCTTGCAGAAGGTCCTCTGTTGTAATTGCGCTAACTAAGCCGTTGCCCGGCTGAATGTATTCGCAACCACCAAGAATAAGATTTCCGTTCACGAGCTCGTACAAAGCTGCTTCCTGACCAGGATTCTCGCCATAACGCAAACCTTTCTTAACAAGATCCCCTTTTTTATCAGGTATTCGCCAAGTCTTCTTTCTGTAAACAAGGGTTTGTGATCTTTCACCATGACCAAAAGTTATTGAAAGAGTGTCAGGAAAGTTGTCTTCCATAATTGTCCTGTACTGCTGCTTAAGATATTCTGCCATCTGTTCCACCCAAATATGACTTAATTGCCAAATCTGGCTCTTGACCTCCCAAAAATTCAGAAATTGCCCTGTCATAAAGGTTTGTGTGCTCAAAAGCTTCAGAAGCCAAAAACATTCTGTAATCTAATGGAGAGCATCCATCGTACTCGGCCAACACACCCAAAAACTGTTCGTATATTGCAGGGTCTGTTAAAACTGCAACACGCAAGAAATTCTTTGCTCCAGCACGAATCATCGTTGGGCCGCCAATGTCAATGTTTTCCCTTGCCTCTTCTAAAGTAACACCCTCTCTTGTCACTGTGTCTTGAAAAGGGTAAAGGTTTACAACAACCAAGTCAATAGGCTCAATCCCATATGCCTGCATGTAATGCCAATGATCCGGATTTAATGGGTTAAGCAACAACCCACCGTGAATTTTTGGATGTAATGTTTTTAGCAAGCCGTCAGGGCTTTCCGGATATCCTGTGTAATCAGCGACTTCTTGAAGATTCAGATCAAGCCCTTGAGCTTCAGCTATTGCTTGAATTCTTTTATAAGTCCCACCGGAAGATAGGATATGTAAGTCTTGTTGATAACTTAATAAAGCAGGAACCAAGACATCAAGCCCTGTTTTGTTTGTTACGCTAATCAAAGCCCTTCTTATAGGAACCAAGTCTGTTACTTCTTCAATCATTTTAAACATCACCTCTTACTATTAAGGATTCTCTTCCAGGACCAACAGAGACGTATTTGACTGGAACACCGACGTTTTCCTCGATAAATCCTAAATAATTTCTAGCTTCTTTTGGCAAATCATTCCATTCCCTTACGCCACTAATGTCCTTTTTCCAGCCGGGCAGTTCTTCATAGACGAGCTCAACATTATCAAGAACTGAAAGGTCTGCTGGGAATCCATCTAACAGTTTGCCATCAACCCTGTAACCAGTGCAGACTTTTATGACATTAAAATGGCTGAGAACGTCAAGCTTTGTTACTGCCAAAGAAGTTAAGCTGTTGACGCGCTTCGAATGGTTCGCAACAACAAGATCGAGCCAGCCAGTTCTTCTGGGCCTGCCAGTAGTAGCACCAAACTCTTTCCCAATCTCCCTTAAAACTTGTCCTACAATAAAGTCAGGTCCTTTTCCGCCCCTGAACAGTTTTGCGTCCTCTAAATCAAGGTGGTACACACCCCCACTTTCATGCGCTTCTGCGTAAAGACTTTTAACATTTTTGTAATCGCCAAGCTCTGTTGGGAAAGGGCCTTCGCCAACCCTTGTTGTGTAAGCCTTCAGAATACCTACAACTTCCTCAATTCTCATTGGACCTACGCCAAGACCGACACAAGCACCTCCTACTGTAGGATTTGACGACGTTACAAAAGGGTAAGTGCCATGATCAATGTCAAGCATGGTTCCTTGAGCGCCCTCGACCAAAAGAGACTTACCTTCATCCAACAGTTTGTTTATTAATACAGAAGTGTCAGTAACGTAAGGCTCAAGTTTTTTGAATGCTGCTAGTTGCTCTTCAACAATATCATCAAGAGGCCTGTCAGGCACAATGCCAAAAACCTTAACAAACCTTTCAAGGTCTGCTTTCAGTTTTTCAGGGTGTCTGAAATCATGAAGCCTGACGCCCAGGCGCGCAGCTTTTCCAGCGTACAACTGCCCAATACCCCTGCCAGTGGTGCCAATATTAAGTAATTGCTCCCATGATTTTTCTAGCATGATATGCATGGGAGTTATTGCCTGGGCGCGGTCAGAAATGTATAAGCCTCCATTAAACCTGCCTGCCTTCTGCAGAGCCTTTATTTCCTGAACGGCAACTAAAGTGTTGAAAGCAACACCGTTCCCTATAATATTGACTTTTCCTTTATGGAATATTCCTGAAGGTATCAGGTGAGTGATTGTTTCTTCGCCATCAACAACTATAGTGTGACCTGCATTCGCGCCACCCATGCACCTCGCAATAATATCTGCTTGCGCTGCAAGGTAATCAACGATTTTTCCTTTCCCCTCATCACCCCACTGAGTTCCAACTATTACACTGTTCTTCATAGTATATCACCTTTAAAAAATTGAGCTTGAATAAGGGTTGAATAAGTTCATACTTACAATGTCATGAGGTTTTGTTTCAGTTATCGCGCTTTCTGACATTCTTTCAACAACAGCTTTTTCATGAAGTTGCCTGATTGTTGCGCAGCCAGCGTTGCTCATAGCAGCAACAATCTTATCAACTGTTTGCTCAACAGTCGCTTTCATTGGGCCAAGGTAAGGGACAAAACCTTCAATTCCCTCTTCAAAAGTAGAATGACCGTAGCGGCCTTCCCTCCACAACTGTGCTTTTCTTGATCCTTCGCCCCAATAAGGCTTGAGATTGAACAGAACAGGAATTCCGTTCGGCAGCTCAAACCTCTTCCTAATAACATCTGTTGGACTTTCCTCGAACTGCGCAAAGTAGCGACCCATCATAACAGCGTCAGCTCCTAAAGCTAAAGCTATTATTATGTCAGTGTCGGACACTATGCCGCCGTCAGCGATGATAGGAACATAAGTTCCATGAGTTTTAAAGTAGGAGTCCCTTTCTTCTGCCACATCAATTAAGGCGCTAGCCTGCCCTCTCCCAACTCCTTTCTGCTGCCTTGTCGAGCATATTGAGCCGGAGCTCATCCCAACCTTCACAGCAGAAGCGCCTGCTTTGACCATTGCTGCAAAGCCTTCTTTTGTAACAATGTTTCCGCCAACAACAGGAATCCCTTCAAAATTCTTGACAGCAAACCTTATTGCCTTATCCGCGAAGTGAGTGTAAGCATCTGAAGTGTCCAAAAACAAAACATCAACGCCTGCATCAACCAGAGCAGGAACTCTTTCTTCAAAGTCATGAGTGTCAAAAGCAGCTCCCACCAAGTACTGTTTTGAATCAGGATCAGTGAGCTGGTGCGGATTATCCATGTGCCTGTCAAGGTCCTTTTTGAAAACCATGTACATTAAGCGGCCGTCATTATCAATTATTGGCAGGTTGCCAACATGCCTTTCCTTTAATATTCTGTTTGCTGATTTCAAGTCAGTTATTCCAATACCAACTACTAATTTGTCTAAAGGAACCATTCTTTCCTTCACTTTAAGGTTTCTATGATCATCCCTATCATAGTCATTCCTTGTTAGCAAGCCAACAAGCCTGCCGTTCGGAGTTCCATCATCTGTTATTGGAAAAGTAGAATATTTTCCTTCAACTTCATCAACTCTTGCAACAACGTCTGCTATTGTGTGCTCAGGAGAGAAAGTGTCTGTTTTTACAAAACCGGCTTTTGTGCTTTTCACTTCCTCAACCATAGCAGCCTGTAATTCTACTGGCTGGCTCCTGTAAATAACACCCAAGCCGCCCCTGTCAGCAAGTGCAATGCACATTTTCGGTCCGGTAACTGCTTGCATTGCGGCACTGAGAAAAGGCCTGTTAAGCATTAGCGCTGGCTTTTCGCCTCTTTCATATTTGACGAGAGGCGTTCTAAGGCCATTATTAGCAATTATTTTTTCAATAGTTGAATCTTCACTTGTCTTTCCGGGCAATAACAAAAACTCGCTTAAAGCCATTGAAGGCCTTTCAATCCTAACTTCTCCTGCCATTTTGCTCCTCCTTAGGACACATACCTACTGGGTGTATGTTCAGCCCTAAATAATTAAAATCGACTTCAACACCTTTTGATCTTAGCTCATTAACATGCCTGTAAGTATAAGTGAACATCAAATTAGGTGGAATAACTTCATCTATAGTTGTATTTCTGACTTCCAATCCCTCAGGACCAAAAATTATATATGTGAACTTTCCTTTCTCAAATTTGACTTTCACATGTATTTTATCCCACTCATCAGGAATCAATTGGGATAACCAAATGTGATCACTGTAAGGCTCTCCACGCTCGCTAAGCACCTCGGCAAAACCATTATTAAGGATTATCCTATCTGTTGCAAGGTACTGCAAGCATTGAATTATTTGTGCATGCTCTAATGGAAGCCCGCGCCTTGCAAGGCTTTTTTCTGTTGTGTTCGCCCTGACTTCTAAGGGTGTCTGTGCGATTATCGGGCCGTGATCAAGCATTTCATCAACAAAGTGGAAAGTAACACAAGTCCATTTGTTCCTGCCATTTGGGTTTCCTATTTTTGGATGATTTCCAACAGCCCATGAGTATCCGTGAAGGCCTTGGAACTCTAAAGGTGCAGGGTGAGTGTTTAGTATTTTGTTCTTGTAAAAACCAACCATATAGGGGGAAAGTATTGGAACATATCCTAATAGTACAATAAAATCCGGATCGTATTTCATAATCTTTGGGACTAGTCTTAACTCATGTAAGCCTTTCCTCAACAGTTTTTTTCTTCCAAAAGGATAAGAATCTCCATGTGCTTCATCAAGCTTTTGCAAAAATTCTTTTTCTTGTTGAGTTATTCCAACTAATGAATTGTCAGGATCATATTCCGGAATTTCAACCTCAACAACAGGTATTCCAGCAGCATCTGCCTTTTCCATTGCTTTACATCCAGTCTTTTCAGTAAAGGCAACCACAGGCTCAAAATCATAAATGCTCGTTTGATGCGCTTTAATAACAGCCTCTAAACAACTTCCCGTTCCAGAAGCTCCTATTGCAAGCCTTATTTTTCTTTTGTGCCTCAAAGCAAATCACCCCGCACATACTCAACAGCATTCCTGAAAATTTTTAATCCGAGACCCTCTTCTGGCAAGTTTCCTTCAACTTTTTGCCTTGTCCAGCAAGGATGGTTTTGAGGGCTCCAGTAAGCCTCTGGATGAGGCATAAGCCCAAAAACCCTTCCTGAA
Organism: Candidatus Woesearchaeota archaeon; assembly: GCA_003695265.1. Lineage (GTDB taxonomy): Archaea > Nanobdellota > Nanobdellia > Woesearchaeales > J072 > J072. Next base: position 17,109 of record RFII01000043.1, read on the forward strand.
GGATCACATATACCTGCTATTGCATCTATTGAGCCGTTAGGATTGTACGGGTAAGTCATTGTTGGTTTCCTAAAATTTTTATCTGCGTACTGCAGAACGATCTGTCCTTGCTCACGCAGCCTTTGTAAGACAACATTGTCAAGAGTCAAAAACTTGCCTTCGCCGTGCCTTACTGGCAATTGCAATCTTTCAACACTTTTAGTGAAAACACAAGGAGTGTTTTGGTTAACCAAAAGGTTGACCCAGCGGTCTTCAAACCTTCCGGAATCATTATAAGTAAGGGTTACTAATTGAGTGTAAGGCTGCCAGGCAAAATCGCCGCTCAGACAAGGAAGAATGCCCATTTTTACCAATACTTGAAAGCCGTTGCAAATCCCAATGAGCAGTTTTCCGCTGCCAACAAAAGCTCTTGTCTGCTCGCCAAGTTTATAGGCAATCCTGTTTGCCAACACTTTCCCAGCTGAGATATCATCGCCAAATGAGAATCCTCCAGGTATTGCTAATATGTGGAACTCATCAAGGCTTCGCCTTCCTTCAATTAAGTCAGTGATATGAACCCTTTCGGCATTTGCGCCTGCTTTTCCTAACGCAAACTTGGTTTCATAATCGCAGTTTATTCCAAATCCGTAAAGCACGCATGCTTTTACTTCTTTCATTTTATGTTCCGAACGGTTCTTGCCATGCTTGTTTTAAGCTGATTATATCTTCTTCAATTATTGTCCTTCCATGCACACTCTTAATTTTCAACACGGGTTTTTTTGTGATGTACCCGACACAACCATAGTCTACTTTTCCCATTACTCTCTCAAAATCCTCCTTTTTTTCTTTTGGCACAGTAACAACAAACCTGCTGGCAGATTCTGAGAACAGGATTCTCGCATTTCCAAAAACACTTTCAGTAGGAACTTTATCCAAATCAACAACCATTCCAAGGCCTCCTGCAAATGATGTTTGAGCCAAAGCTACTGCCAAGCCTCCTTTGTAACAACCATGTATTGAGTGGACTAACCCCATTTGAACAGCTTCAGACATGCAATTGTAAATTGTTTTTGCTTTCTCAGCATCAACTTTTGGAACATTAGACCCTACCTCACCTATCATGTCATAAATTTCTGATCCTCCAAGCTCGTTTTTTGTCAGGCCAACAACATAAACTAAATCCCCTTGCTTCTTCGCATCCATTGTAACGCATTTAGTAACATCATCAATTTTTCCAACAGCCGAGAACTGTATTGTTGGCAGGGCAGAAACCCTTTGCTTATTTCCTTGCTTATCTTTGACTAATGCATCCATTGACATACTGTCCTTTCCTGAGACGCAAGGCGTTCCAAAAGCTAAGGTGTAATCATACAAAGCCTGGTTTGCCCTGACAAGTTGGGCCAGCTTGTATTCCGCATCAGGATTATTTTCTCCTATCAAAGGGCTAGGCCAGCAGAAGTTGTCATTAACTGCGATTTGCTCCAAGCTTCCACCAACAGCGATTATTCTCCTAATTGCTTCATCAAGAGCAAGAGCAGCCATGTGGTAAGTGTCAATCTTACCATAATGAGGGTTAATGCCGGAAGATATTGCTATACCTTCATCAGAGCCGAGCAAAGGCCTTATGACAACAGCATCGCTGTGCACGTCAGAATTTTTGCCTACCATCGGTTTTATAACGCTTGTTCCCTGCACTTCATGATCAAACTGCCTTGCCACGTACTCCCTGCTACAAATGTTTTCCCTTGCTAACATTTTTTTAATAGTTTCGCCGTAATTTTTAACAACAAATAATATTGGTTCAAACAAGCCGCGTTGCTCAGGAGTTTTCCAAACAGCTTTCAAATTCATTTGTGGAACGCCTTCATGAACAAAGCTCATGTCAAGATAAGCAACTGTTCTGTTTTTGTATAAAACATGAAATTTTCCTGAGCTGGTAAAATTACCAAGAACGCTTATTTCAACGCCGTGCTTTCTTGCAAGAGCAGTTAATTCATTAATCCTTTCTTGGCTAACTGCCAAGGTCATTCTTTCCTGCGACTCAGAAACAAGTATCTGCCATGGCTTCAAACCTTCATATTTCAGAGGTGCCCTGTCAAGATGCAGTTCCAAGCCTCCGCTCATCCTCGCCATTTCGCCAACGCTGCTGCTAAGACCTCCGGCACCGTTGTCAGTTATTGCCTTGTACAATCCAAGGTCTCTTGCCTCTAATAAGAAATCATGCATTTTTTTCTGAGTGAAAGGGTCTCCTATTTGAACATGCTCTGAAGAAATTTGATCGCTCATTTCCATTGATGACTGCGTTGCTCCGTGAATGCCATCTATACCAATTCTTCCGCCGCACATGACAATAAGGTCGCCCGCATCCGCCTTTTTTTCCCAACCGGGCTTGCCGTTCACCTCTGCTGGAATCAAACCAGCCGCAAGGACGTAGATAGCGGGCTTCCCTATAAAGCCGTCATCAAAGAACAGATGACCAAATGGTGTTGGGACTCCGCTTTTATTGCCACCGGCTTCAACACCCTTCCTGACACCTTCAAGAAGCCTAGCGGGATGTATGTCCGGGCTTAAAACGCCGTGATAGAAAGGACTTCCTGTGCAGAAAGCATAAGTTCCGTAAATTATCTTAGCTCCCATGCCGGTTCCCATTGGGTCGCGGTATACACCAACAATACCAGTTATTGCTCCCCCAAAAGGGTCCTTGGCTGACGGGCTGTTATGAGTTTCTCCCTTTAGGGCAAGAAGCCAGTCATCATTAAATTTTATAACTCCAGCATTATCCCAAAGCGTTGAAACGACCCAGTCAAGTTTTTCCTGCAACTTACTAGTTGATGATTTTATGTAAGTGTTAAACAGGCTGTCAATAACATCTGTGTTTCCTGAGCCATTATCATAGTTTATTCTGGCGTTGAATATTTTGTGCTTGCAGTGCTCGCTCCACGTCTGACCGAGAAGCTCAATTTCGCAATCTGTTATTCTCTCATCAAGTCCAACTATTCTTCTTTGCTCAATGACTCTTGGGTTGAGAAAGTAATCGCGTATAGTTTGCATTTCCTTAAGGTTTAATGCCACACTTCTTTGCCTGCTTAAGTTAAGCAATTCAACGTTTGAAACGTTTAGGTTGATTCTTTCAACGCTAGGAGGATCTGTTATTCTTACGATGGGCAAAGGCATTTCAAAACCAGAATGGTAAGCTGCCTCATCAACAATCTGCCATTGCTCAATCATTTTGTTCCCCAAAAGCTCGGCTGCTATTCTTTCAGCATCAGACCTTGATAAATCTCCTTTTATTAGATATTGCTTTGAAGTAAATATTCCTTTATCAGGAGGAACAATGCTCCTGCCCAAAACATCTTCTACTGCTGTTTCCGCAGTCCTGCCTTCAGGATCAGCAACTCCAGGCTTTTTTCCTATTTCAATCAACCATGAAAAATCATGTGCTATTGGATGGTCAACTGAACTAACTTGTATTATTGGGTCAAGTAAAACTTTATTAGCGATTTCTTCTAGGGTCGTACGAGGAACACTTTCATCAACCCCAATAATGTAAACCTTTATCGTCTTAACTGACTCAACCTTTTTTATTCCCAGCTCACCTTCTATTCTTCTCTTAATGGCTTCGCCTTCAGCATCTGTTACGCCTTCCTTAAACCCGACTTCAATTCGGTGGCTCATGCTTAATTCCCTTTGCTCCGATATCTTTTCTGTAATGCATTCCTTCAAAATAAACCCCTCCCTTATGAGGGCCGATTAATGAGTACGCCAAATTTCTTGCTGATGAAAGATTATCAGCTACAGCTGTCACGCTTAACACTCTACCGCCTGAATTAATATAATAATCTTGGTCCATTTCAATTTCTGTTCCTGAATGAAATATGTGAACATTATCCCTTGCAAGATCAGGAAGAGTTATTTTATTACCAGTATTAGCTTTGTAGTCTTTAGGGTATCCTTTTGTTGCCAAGACAACAGTAACTGCAGTTCTAGAATCCCACTCCAATCTTGCGTCTTCAAGGCTTCCTTGCGCTGCTTTGTAAAGAACAGTTGCCAAGTCTGATTTCAGCAAAGCCATTAGAGGCTGCGTTTCTGGGTCACCAAACCTGCAGTTAATCTCTAAAACTTTTGGGCCTTGTTCTGTTATCATCAAGCCAAAATACATTGCTCCAATATATGGAATTCCTTTCTCAGCCATTCCGGTTACAGTCGGCTCAACGATTTCTTTAATTATTCTTACCTCAATTTCTGGTGTTATTAGCCTTGCCGGCGCAAAAGCGCCCATCCCACCAGTCATAGGCCCCTTATCATTGTCATATGCTTGCTTGTGGTCTTGTGACGGCAGCAACTGAACAAAATTTTTTCCGTCACATAGAACAATGTATGAAGCTTCTTCTCCAATAAGCTTTTGCTCAAGCAGAATCCTGTCTCCTGCATCTCCATGAACCTTGTCAACCATTATTTCCTGAATCGCTTTTAGAGTGTCTTCCAGCGTGTCGCAAACCCTAACACCTTTACCAGCTGCCAGGCCGTCTGCTTTGACAACAACGCCATCCCATTCGTTATGACAATAATGTGCTCTTGATTTTGCTTCACTAGCATTAAAAAACTCTACGAAACGCGGCTGAGGAATTCCTTGTGAATTCATGAAATGTCTTGCAAAAATCTTGCTTCCTTCAAGCTTCGCTGCTTCTTTGCTTGGGCCGAACAGATAATGCCCTTTCTCTTTCAATCCCTTCGCTTCCCACACATCGCCAATCCCTTCAACCAACGGTGCTTCTGGGCCGACAACAGTAAGGTCTATTCCTAAATCTTGAACAGTTTCAACTATCGGCTCGAAATCAAGCACTCCAAAACCGTCAATGCCAACATAATTATTTATTTCAAACATTGCATCGCTCGATGGAATAGAACAAATCTTTTCTACCTCAGGGCTTTGAGCCAGCTTCCATACTAATGAGTGTTCTCTCCCGCCGTTTCCTAAAACCAAAACCCTCATTTTGCACCACCCAAATATCGTTCCCGCAGCTCTTCTGCGATTCTTCTCGTTTCTTCTATGGCAGTGCCTGTGTACCGCTGAATATCCCTAAGGTTGGCCCTGTCTTCCGGAGTGAATTTGTGCTTCCATAATAGATTTATATTCTCGTCCGCCAAAGCAACGTCTAATAAAGGAACACCTTCTTTTTTTGCTTTAACTGAAAGATTTCTCACATACTCGTGAGAATTCATAAAGCCATATGCTTTCAAGACAGCGTTTAGGCATTCAGCAATACTGTAGATTCCACTTTCTTTCAGATGCCTGTCCATGTTTGATTCATGAACTGAAAGCTTAGAAAATATTTTTATCATATTCTTGACTTGCTGATAAGCCATCAGAATCATGTGTGTAGGCTCAAACCTGTAAATCACGCTGTTTCTCAAGTCGCGCTGATGGTCTGTGTCGTTTAAGGAATAAACAGCTGTCTGCCCGCCTATGATTAACGGGACTAAGCCTGCTGTTTGCTCTGCTGTTATTGGGTTCTGCTTGTTCGGGTCGGCGCTTGAGCCTACTTGAGTGTCTGCAGCGTAATGCTCTCCGACCTCAGCTATTTCTGAGCGCTGCAAATGCCTCAAATCATTGCCAAGTTTTCCAAGAATTGTAGCAACATTAACAATTGTATTAGTCAAATCCGCCAAGCTTTCTTTTCCAGTAACTTGTGATGAGGCTTCGCATTGCCTAATTCCAATGATGTCTTCCAAAACATATCTTTCAAATTCGATCGCTTCCTCATTGCCGCCGAGGATTCTTGCAATTGAGGCGCGGGTCCCGACAATACCAGCTATTTTTCCCTCAAGATTGTCTATTGCCTCACTTAGCTTATCAATCTGGGTTGCCAGCCTTCTTGCCTGTGTAACAATATAAAACCCGAAGCTTGTTGGAGAAGTCCACTGGCCGTGAGTCCTTCCAACCTGAATTCTGTCGGAGTACTCTTCTGCCTTATCAACCAGGAGGGTAAGAAGTTCTTTCATCTTTGGAACAAAGTAATCGTTGATCGCCTCTCTGAAAATCATTGCCTTTGCCGGTTCTATAATGTCATATGATGTTGTTCCCGGGTGAAGCCTTCTTGCAGTGTCTGCTGAAACCAATTCGCTAAGCTCCCTTATTACTGCGTTCTGGTCATGGTGCGTCACATTCCTTTCCAAATCATAAACCCTGTGGACGAGCATTCTCTCAACTGCCTCTTCAACTTCTTTAACGTGCGTCTCATCTGCCCTACCAAACCTTGCTAATCCCAGCATTAAAGCCCGGTGGATTATCCCGCAGCTTTTAACAAAGTTCCATTCAGAAAGAACAGGGGACAGCTCAGGATCATAATACCTATAATCCAATGGGCAAACATTTGTGTAAGGAAGCTCCAATGCCTCTACAATAATTTCTGTAAGCTGAGATGATATCTGTGGTGGTTCTTCATCAGCACGCAACTCCGGCTGCTTTTCAGCAATTCTTTTTTCATCTTCCCATTTCCTGAGCTTTTGCTGCACTGTTTTGAGCGACTCAAGCCTCGCAACTTTGTCTCTTAAATCAAGCAGTTTCTCAACTAAACCATCATAAGTGGGCGGATTCCTTTCCCAAAACCCTTGGACTCTTTTCATTTTCTATAAGGCTTAATATCCTCCATTACTTGATCAAGAGGCCTGGCTTTGAAAAGCTGTCTCCCAATCCACAGGTTTGCCGCAGCAGCATACATTTCGCCAACCAATTCAGGAAGCCCATCCGGCAAGTGCCTTGGCTGCTTTGAAACTAATGACTTCCAGTCTGCAATGCTTTCTTTCTCTGCTCTCTTTTTAGCCTGCTCAACATCAGCAACCCATTCAGGATCATTTGCCTTGTACCACTGCCTGAGGAATTCCTTGCTTACCTGCTCGCCGTTAAAGAAGAACCTGTTCTCATCCAATGTTCCAAAAACGTCAGCAACTACAGGCATATCAGCAAAAACGAATTCTAGTTTTCCATCATAATCAATAAGGCCCACTCTTTTGCCATGCTCACCAATAATCGTTGCTGCATCATTCCTTAATGATTCCAAAGCTGCGAAATCATCACGGAGCAAGCCGGATATTAGATAAGCATCAGAATCAGACAAAACCCTGTCTTTAGGCTCAAATTTTGTCGTGAAATCATATCCTCTTTTTGGGAAAAGGTCTCCTGGATTTGGCGGTTCTGTTAATCCAAATCTTCCAAGCAATGCCTCGAGCTCCTCATTCCCATCTTCACTTTTTTCTTGGAGCTCAGCAATTTTTCTAAATAAAGAGCTCCCTGCCGGAGCGCCGTTCCTGTAAATTACCTCTAGAGGAACAACAAAATTATTAAGCTTGCCCTTATGCTCAATGAAAAAGGAATAATCAAAATTTCCGCAACCTTTGTCTTTTGGTCTGAAAACATTTGCAACCTTGACAGCCATCACATTAGTTGGCGCTGCTAATTCATCAATTGTGGTGCGAGTTCCGTTTGATACAATCCCAATGTAATGTGAAGGCAAGCGTTCTCTTCCAAGCATTTCAAAATTAAAAGCTCCCATCACGCAAAGAGCTGCTCCTTTCAAAGGAATATCATCTGGCATTTTGCCCCAATCAAAAACAGAATAAGAATCACTAAATATCATTATACCATCTCCTAGTTTAGAAGGTGTTGGTTGCTCTTGAATTAAAAAGTTTTTAACGCTGCCCATACACTCACCCGTTTATGCAATAATAAATCATATGGCATGCCCTCTTGCTTTCGTGATTCTGTCAGCCATTCTTTGTTCGACAAATTCCCTGGCTGCAGAAACATCAGTTGGGTATTCGCCTGTAAGGCATGCCATGCAAACACCCACCCCATAAATCCTTTTATGGTCCTCAATCTTTTGGAAAAAAAGGCCGTCAACACCAATCCTTTCTGCTATTTGATCTATGCTAATATCTCCTCTCGCGATGAGCTCCTCTTCCACAGGAAAATCAATTCCATAAAAGCATGGAAACCTCCTTGGAGGGCTGTAAACTGCCATGTAAACTTTTTTCGGGTTAAATGCCCTTATCATGCTAACGACTTTGCTTGAGGTTGTCCCACGGACAATGCTGTCCTCAACAAGAAGTATTTTTTTCCCCTCAATGAATTCCCTTATTGGAATGAGCTTTAGCTCCAAAGCCAGCTCGCGGTATTCCTGCAGTGGCATTATGAAAGTCCTGGTAGCATATTTGTCTCTTATAAGGCCGAATTCAAAAGGAACTCCTAGCTCGCGAGCAAGCTCCAGAGCCCCTATGTTGCTCGTGTCAGGAACAGGAAAGACGTAATCAAGGTCTAAGTGCCTCAGCTGCGGTGCTAAAGCCCTTGCAAGCTCTTTTCTCAGCAGGATGTTAGGCCTTCCATTAAAGTCTGATTCAGGCCTGGAAAAATAGGTTCCCTCAAACTCGCACAGAGCCTCTTCTCCCTGTCTTATTATTCTTGAATGAACGTTTCCATCAGTATCAGCAAAAACAGCTTCCCCATGCTTAAGCCAATGTATGTTTTCATACCCTAACGCGTACAGCGCGCTCCTTTCTGATGCAAAAGCGTAGCTTTTTCTTGATCTTGTTTCCCTCTTTTCCCCCATCAACAATGGTTTTATTCCGTTTGGGTCTCTGAACGCAAGTATTCCCTTATCGCCAATAAGTGCAACAACAGAATAGCTTCCAATGAGCTGGCTCATAATATCATCAACCGACTGAAAAACCTTTTCAACAGTAAATCCGTCCCTGACGCGGCGGTCTAAACTGTGGGCAAAAAGATGCAATATTAATTCAATGTCACAGTCAGTGTTGCATTTATGAAGAAGTTTTGTTTCAATGTTTTCCCTCAACTGAAGATAATTAACAATGTTTCCATTATGACCCATTGCAATACCATATGGTGAATCTACGTAAAGAGGCTGTGCTATTCTTCCAGCACCAACAGTAGGATACCTAACATGACCTATTCCCATAAATCCTGTAAGATTTTCTAAGTCTCTATGTGTAAATGAGTTTTTGACCAATAATTCAGATTCGTCTTCACCAACGCTTCCTCTGTGAAAATGAAAATTCCTCCCGTTATAAGTTATCATTCCAGCCGCATCTTGACCGCGATCCTGCAGTTTTTGCATGCCGAGAAAAAGTTTGTACGAAAGACTGTCAGCTCCTATTATACCAATAATACCACACATACATCCCCCTCAAAAATACTTTTATAAGAATTATTTAAAAATATTTTTGTGCTCTTATTTATATTATTAATAGGTAAGATTATAAAGTATCTTTTGAACAACAACAATATTTAAAAGCACGCGAACAATAATAACCTTTTTAATATGAATTTTAAAAACAAGGATATTATTTCTATTAAAGATTTTTCAAAAGAAGAAATAATTCATATCCTAGAAACAGCCAAAAAGATTGAGAGCAGAAAAGCAAAACCCTCATTGCGCGGCAAGATAATGGGCTCATTGTTCTTTGAGCCCTCAACAAGAACAAAGCTTTCTTTTGAGTCTGCCATGAAAAGATTAGGCGGAAGAGTAATCGGATTTGACAGCGCCGAAGCTTCGTCTGCAAAAAAAGGCGAAACAATCCATGACACAATAAAAATGGTTGAAATATACGCGGATGTAATAGTTATCAGGCACCCATTAGAAGGCTCAGCAAGAGTCGCGGCAGAAGCAACTGAAAAGCCAGTGATTAATGCTGGAGACGGCGCTAATCAACATCCCACGCAGACTTTGCTTGACCTTTACTCAATAAAGAAAACTCAGGGCAGGCTAACAGGGCTGAATGTTGCTCTTGTAGGCGACTTGAAGTATGGAAGAACAGTGCATAGCCTTTTAATGGCTCTTTCGCACTTCAACTGCAGAATATTCTTTGTCTCAACAGAGTCTTTGAGAATACCAAAAACATACCTTGATTTCCTTGCCTCAAAAAACATTTCTTACTCTGAGCATGAAAACCCGGAAGAGATAATTGATAAAGTTGACGTCCTTTACGCGACAAGAATACAGAGGGAAAGGTTTCCCGACGAAGCAGAGTATGAAAAGGTTAAAAATGCTTATGTCATAAAAAGCTCAATGCTTTCAAACGTAAGGAAGAACTTGAAAATAATGCATCCCCTGCCAAGAGTGAACGAGATTGACATGAGCGTTGACAAAACTCCTTACGCTTATTATTTCAAACAAGCAGCTATGGGCATTCCAGTAAGGCAGGCCTTGCTCTGCTTAACATTAGGTGTGCTGAAATGAGGGCTTACAAAGTGTATGCAATTGAGAGAGGAACAGTAATTGACCATATCCCGAAAAAAAAAGCACTGCAAGTTTTAGAAATCCTTGGTATTGATGGAGATGATGACAGCATCATAACATTAGGCATGAACATGCACTCTGAGAAGATGGGAAGCAAGGACATTATTAAGATTGAGAACAAAAAACTAACCAGGCATGAATTAAACAAGATTGCAATAATAGCTCCAAATGCCACTATAAACATAATTGATGAGCATAAAGTAAAAGAAAAAATCAAAGTTAAAGTTCCAAGAGTGATTGAAAACGCCATTAAGTGCGGCAACCCAAAATGCGTTACGAGGCACCAGCCAGTCATAACAAAGTTTTACAGCATTGACTCAGAAGAAATAAAGTTTAAGTGCCATTACTGCGAAAAAGAGTTTTATGCAGATGAGGTTCAGTTGCTTTAATAACAACAATAAACACTAATTCGCTATTGCTCTTCTGGAAAAATGTTTTTAAATTTTGTCTAAAGCGGAGGCAGAAATGAGTTTGCTTCTAAAAAACTGTAGGATTTTGAAGGATGGAAAAGTAATCAGCACAAATATTCTTGTTGATGATGATAAAATAAAGAAAGTCGGCTTTGTAAACGAAGCTGATAAGATTTTCAATGTGAACAACAATTTTGTTCTTCCAGGGCTTATTGACCCGCATGTTCATTTCCGCGAGCCAGGAATGACTCACAAAGAGGATTTTTACACTGGCTCAAGAGCTGCGGCTGCTGGCGGGATAACAGGTTTTCTTGACATGCCGAACACAAGGCCGCCGACATTGACGTTGAGTGACTTGGAAGAGAAAAAAGAATTAGCCAGGAAGAGCGTTGTCAATTACGGCTTTCATTTTGGGACAAGCAAGGACAACCTTGAAGAAATAAGAAAAGCAAGAAATATTGCTGGAGTAAAGGTTTTTATGAACCAATCCACAGGAAAAATGATGATAAATGATGATAACGCTTTGCATAATATTTTCTCTAATTCAAGGATTGTCTTAACGCATGCAGAGGATGAAATGGTTGGAAAAGCGCTTGAGATAACAAAGCAGTCAGGAAACATGCTTTACCTTTGCCATATAAGCCAGGAATCTGAATTGGAATCAATAAGAAAATCAGGTTTGAAAGTCTTTGCCGAGGCAACTCCGCACCATTTGTTTTTAACAGAAAAGAAAGTTGATGAGCTTAAGGGCTTTGCGATGATGAAGCCCCCATTAAGAAAAGAATCCGACAGGATTGCTTTGTGGAATGCATTAAAAGATGGCACAATAACAACTGTTGGGAGCGACCATGCTCCGCACACGATTGAAGAGAAAGAATCTGAAGAGCCGCCTTTTGGCGTTCCTGGCATTGAAACAATGCTTCCGTTAATGTTGAATGAAGTGAACAAACAAAACATTACTTTACAAACGGTTCAAGAGCTTATGTGCGAGAACCCCTGCAGAATATTTAACATAGCAAACCAAGGAAGAATTGATAATTGGTACAGCGCAAACCTCACAATAATCAATATGAAAAAGGAGAAAAGAATAAGGAATGATGAGCTGTTCACAAAGGTCAAATGGAGTCCGTTCAACGGATTAAAATTAAAGGGTTGGCCTGTCATGACAATTGTTAACGGACAGATTGTTTTTGAGAACGGGCAGATAATTGAAGAAAAAGCAGGAAGACCTATCAATTTCAATCAATAAAATAGTGGGATAATGGAAGATTACAAAAAAGAATTCATTAAGTTTCTCTTAAATAATAATGCGTTAAGGTTTGGAGAGTTCACTCTGAAAAGCGGTCGCAAGTCACCTTATTTTATCAACACAGGAATGTTCTGTGATGGAAAAAGCGTTGCAAAGCTGTGCAACTTTTATGCTGCGCATATTGTGAAAGTCCTAGGCGCAGAAAAGGTTGATGTTCTTTTCGGGCCAGCTTATAAGGGAATTCCCTTATGCGTTGCGACTAGCATTTCATTAGCAACAAGTTTCGGAATAAACAAACCATACGCGTTTGACCGCAAAGAAGCTAAAGGGCACGGTGAATGTTCTAACAGAAAAAAGATGATTGTCGGACATGAGCTAAAAAACGGCGAGAAAGTCTTAATACTTGACGATGTGTTCACAACAGGCCAGACAAAAATTGATACTGCCGAATTGTTGAAAGACATTGCTGATGTCAAATTTGCCGGGGTTTTAATAGCAGTAGACAGAATGGAGCGAGGCAACGACAATGAGAACGCTATCAAAGAGTTTGAAGAACAGACAGGAATAAGGGTTTATTCAATAATTAGTGTAAAAGATATAATTTACTATTTAGAAAAGCATAAAAAGACTGAAGAAGCTGAGAAGATTAAGAAATACCTTGAAAAATACGGTGTGTGAAATGAATTTTATTGAAAAGTACAAAAAAGCTGTGAAGGAAAAGAACAGCATTCTCTGTTTAGGCCTGGACCCAAAGATAAAGGAATCAAGCCTTATGCGGATTCGGGAAGAGAAGGCAGAGTTCATTTTTGAAATGATAAGCAAGCTGCATGAGTACTGCTCTGCAATCAAGATAAACAGGCAGTTTGTCCTTGACTTAACACCGGCTGACCTAAAGCAATTAACTGATTACGCAAAAGAGAAAGGCCTTGTTTGTATTGCTGACCATAAATTGTCTGATATTGGAAACACTAATTTCGCTGCGTTAGAAACAATCCAGAAAGAGGGGTTTGATGCCTTAACAATCTTACCCTTTCCCGGCAACACAGAAGAAACATCTAGAAAGGCGCACGAGCTGGGCCTTGGAGTAATAGTGCTTGCATTGATGTCAAACCCTGAGTATGAGCAGATAAAAAACTCAAGCGTCGGCTCAGAGCCAATGTTTGTGTACTGCGCAAAACAAGCTGCTCAGTTTGCAGACGCGGTTGTTATCGGCGCGCCTTCAGAAAAGAATCATCTCTCAATGGATGAGGTGAAGAAAGTAAAGGAGATAATTGGAGACCGGCTCGTCTTAATGCCTGGCGTTGGCGCTCAGGGCGGCGAGGCTGAAGAAATGATAAAAACTTTTGGAGAAAACCTTATAATAAATGTTGGCCGCGGCATAATTCAGGATCAAAACCCGGTAGAAGCAGCAAAGAAATATAATGAAATGTTTAACAAGCTAAGAAAGTGATTTTTTCGTTTTCTTTCCGGAATTCTCCTGATAAGGCTTTTTAAAACTGTTATTTTAAACTTTTGATTAAAATGAGTCAAAAAATACACTTTACAAAAAAGTGGGTGATTTCTTTTATTGAAATAGAAGAAAATGGAATCAAGAAATATAAGGTAACAAAGAGAATTCCAGAAATATCAGTGGCAGAAACCATGATTTTTAAATCAAAGAAAGAGGCCAAAAAACAGTTTGAGGAGTGGCTAAACTAATCTGTCAAACTTAGATTTCAATTCATCTATTAGTTCAGGCTGGTTAAATTGGAAAACATCAGGTATATCGAGAGAAACAATTCGTTTTTGCAGATATTGTTTAGGAAACCTTTTGGCAATTTCACTCCTTTGATGATCTTCCATAACCACAACCAAATCAGCCCACGACAATTCTTCTTCAGAAAGAGGTTTTTCGGAATAAAGGCCTGCAGATTTAGTTTCAAATCTGTCTTTAAAGAGAAATTCAGCTGTTTTGCTCCTATTAAGATTCTGATTGCAAACAAAAAGCACTCTCATGGTTGCTTGATTAAAGATTTTAAAAATATAAATTTTGCTATAAAATGAAAAATCCAATTTTATTATTAGCAATAATAATCATTTTTTCAGAAGCTGTTTTTGCCAACTTAATAATAAATGAGATAATGTACAACCCTTCAACAGACATAGGGGACGACTCTGATTTGGAATGGATTGAGCTGTACAATAACGGAACAAACCTCAGCTTGGAACTCTGGCACCTCGAAGCAGGAACAAAAACAACCCATTTCAACCTAACCTTGGAAAACAACACATATTTGGTGATTGCAAGAGAGCTTGTTGATGGAGATGATTCTGACAATATGAGCTTTTCAGACTATTACAACATAACGAACAGCACAAACATTACTGCGATACAAGGAAACATTTCTCTAAACAACCAGAACGGAGAGATTCTATTATATTATAATGGGACGTTAAACTTATCAGTCCAATATGATTCGAGCATTGGCGCTGATGGCAACGGATTCAGCCTTGAATTCTGGAACAATTCATGGAATGAAAGCATTGTTTATGGCGGAACACCTGGAAAAGAAAACAGCATTATTAATTTGACAGGCGCGAATGAGAGCAGCAATGAAACAAACAGTTCTGAAGAAAATGAGACAAATGAGTGCAACGCATCCATAAAAATACTGACTGAGCAATCAGTGTATGAGAGCGGTGAAAAGGTGGAAATAATGTATGAGGTAAATAATGAGCCTGAAGAGTTTGTTGTTGAGTACTGGGTTGAAGACCTGTTCGGCAATATAGTGAAAGACAAGAGGGAAACAACAAACGCGAACAAGAAGAGCTGGACTCCAAGCATTGCCGAGCAGGAAAAATCCTTCCTAATAAAAACTAATTTGACCGAGGCAAGCTGCAACGACACAGAAAAAAGCGACAATTACGACGAAAAGCTGATCGCAGTAAAGGGTGAGCAACAAAAGCTTGACGACAAATCAAGCATTGAAATAGAAGAGTTAAGCAAAAATTCTGCGAAGTTCGGTGATATTATTAAGGCAAAACTGCTAATATATAAGGGTGACACGAACAAGAAAAGCATTAAAGCGTATGTTGAGAATGATGATGAAAGGATAAGCGAAATAACATCTTTCAGCCTGCACAACAAGTTCACAGAATACGAATTGGAAATTCCTTTGATAATAAAGCCGAACTGCGACCAAAAATTAGAAAGAGGGGATTACGAGCTTGTTGTTGAAGGCCTTGGCGAGATTGAATATGAGGAAATTAATGTTAATGGATTTAAGTTCAACTGCCTTAAAAAGGACGAAGAAGAAACTCTATTCGAGCAGCCGCAAAGAAGCGGCGTTGATTACATTATGCAGAACAATATTAGCAACATAATTATTAACAAGTCTTTCTACGCCCAGCTAAAAATTGTTAATAATGATGCAAAGCACAATTTCACTGTTTGGAGCTATGTTTACAAGGGCAGCAAGGTTTATTCTGACGGCAACCAGACAGACAATTCGGTCGGTTTTGGGCTGGACAAGGGCTCTTCAATGATTGTCAGGTTGTACAACAAAGTGAGCGATGCGCCTCCAGGAGACTACAAGTACAAGATAAAAATAAAAAATGACGGTCAGAAGACAAATCATGAGATTACAATACCTGTTGTCATATTGCCTGTGAAGAAGCTGGAGAAAACAGATAAAAAAAACCAGAGCACCTTTTCAGCTTCAAGCAAAACAAGTCTTTACGAGCTGAAAGAAGAGATTGAAAAAGAAGAAGACTTAAAAGAAGTGACAGGAACAGCAGTGCTTAACAACAAGCCTATAATCGTCTATGAATCAAGCTCTTTTAAATCAAAAAAGCTTATATACTATTTGTTACTAACGATTACTGGCATAATTTGCGTTGCGCTGATTTGGAGACGATTAAAATGAGTGAGATGAGCGAAAAAGAAGTGATGCATAAGGTTGAAGAGGAGGGCTACATTTACATAAAAACAATAATTGAGGTTCTTGGAAAGCCGAAGGAGCACGTTGCAGAAACCCTTAAGCTTGTAGTGCAAAAAGCAAAGGAAAATGACAAGCTTATATTTGTAAAAGAAAAGTCTTTTGAGCCGAAGCCGCAGGAAAAGCTGTTTTCAGCGTTCACTGAAATGGAACTGCTCGTTAAAAATGCTGACGCATTGATGGATTTCTGCGTTGAGTTCATGCCGTCATCAGTTGAGATTCTTGAGCCTCCAATGCTTGATTTCAAGAACACAGCACTCAGCAATTTGCTTAACGAGTTTCTAGGAAGGCTGCATAAGGCAGACATGATATCAAAAGGTTATAACGCGGCAAATCAGCTGCTCAGAAAAAACATAAAAACTCTTGTAAAAAATATAATATTAGTAACACTAAAATACAAGCCTATGCCTTTGAAAGAGCTTACAAGAATGGTCGGTATAGATGAGAAAACATTAAAGCCTTTTGTTGATGAGTTAATAAAAAACAAGACAATCATTCTGGATGATAATAAGTACAGGCTAGCAAAATGATTGGTGAAGCAGGAAAAAAAGTGGAAGCTCTACTGTTTGCAGTTGGTAAGAAGATAAGTATAGATGAAATAATGAGGATATGTGACCTTAGCCACGAAGAAACAAGAAAAGCTTTAGAAGAACTTAAGAAGGATTATGATGAAAGGGAAAGCCCATTGATGATTGTGCAGGAAGGAAAGGACTGGAAGCTTACTGTAAGGGAAAAATATTTAGACATTGTGCATAAAGTAGTAGCTGACGTTGAGTTAAGAAAAAGCGTTACAGAAACTCTTGCAGTAATCGCGTGGAAATCGCCTGTGCTGCAGTCGGAAGTAATAAAGGTCAGGACAAACAAAGCATACGAGGATATTAAAGAGCTTGAAGATGCTGGCTTCATAACAAAAACAAAGAAAGGAAGATCATTCTTACTGAAAGTGACTGACAAGTTCTACGAGTACTTTGACGTCAAAGGAAAGGATGACATAAAAAAAATGTTTGAACAAGTTGAGGACAAAGCAAAAGAATCTGAAGAGCATGAGAAACTCGGCGATTTAGAAGTGTATGATGAGCCGTTGGCAGAAAAAGAAGTGCACGAAACAGGAAAGCTTCCTGAGCAGAACATCGAAGTTGTTGATATTCCTGAAAAGACTGGTGAGGAATCAAAAGAAAAGCTTGCGGAAGAAGTGCATCAAGCCAAAAAAGAAAATTCAGAACATGAAGGCACAGAAAACAAAGGTGAATCAGAAGAGATTTCGAAAGAAGAAAAAGAGACTCAGGAAGAAGCCTCGCAGGGCAAAAAAGAAAGTGAGGAAGAGCTAGAACCAAAAGAGGATCATGAACCAGAAGAAACTGGTGAAAAAGAAAGTAGTAATGATTTAGAAGAAGAAAAAGATGAAGAACCAGAAGAAGATAAAAAAGAAGATCCTTTGAAAGAAGATGAAGAGCTAAGGCAGGAAGTTGATGAGACGGCCGAGCTCCTCGGAATAGAAAAATAGTAAGATGCTCCTTTTAAGATGCCCGAAGTGCAAGCACACAATGAAATACCAGAGCAGTAACGGGTTCCTCTCAAAAAAGTACAAGAAATGCGTTTATTGCGGCAAAAATTTTAAGGTTTATGAACATATTGTAAAAAAACTGTAACGTAAATTGCTAAAACGCTGAAACACGCGAATTCTTAAGTTAGAAAGGCTGTAATTCCATTTCATAATCGAAAGCTTTATAAGTACTGGCTAGTTATGTTTTATAGAGGATAAAAACCTGTTTTCTAAAGGGAAAAATAAGAGGAAAATGGAAGCTTCAGAACCAGAAAAGAAAGAAAGGATAATACCCAAAGTCATAGAAGAGGAGATGAAAACATCTTTCTTAGATTACGCCATGTCTGTCATTGTAAGCAGGGCCCTTCCTGACGTTAAAGACGGGCTTAAGCCGGTTCACCGCAGGATTTTGTTTGCCATGAACGAGATGGGCATGCATTACAACAAGCCATTCAAAAAATCAGCGAGAATAGTCGGAGAAGTTTTGGGCAAGTACCACCCGCACGGCGACACTGCAGTGTATGACTCTATGGTGAGGATGGCGCAGGATTTCTCTTTAAGATACACATTAATTCAAGGACAGGGAAACTTCGGAAGCATTGACGGTGACAGGCCGGCAGCCATGAGATACACAGAGGCAAGGCTTAGCAAGATAGCTGGCGAGATGCTTCAGGACATAGAAAAAAACACTGTTAAGTTCGTGCCTAACTTTGACAACTCGCTAAAAGAGCCTTTAGTGCTCCCTTCAAAACTACCAAACCTATTGGTTAATGGATCATCAGGAATAGCTGTTGGAATGGCAACAAGCATTCCGCCGAACAACTTAAAAGAAGTTGCAGAGACGATAATAAGAGTTATTGACAACCCTGACTTGACTGTAAGGGAAATAATGGACACCTTGCAAGGCCCTGACTTCCCAACAGGAGGAATAATTGCCGGAAGGCAGGCAATAATAAACGCGTACGCTTCCGGAAGAGGAAGAATAAGGGTGAAAGCCAAGACAAGGGTTGAGGAGATTAAGGGAAAGAAGAGCATAATAGTCGATGAGATTCCTTACATGGTCAACAAGTCAATGATGATTGAGGAGGTAGCACACCTCGTAAGAAACAAGAAAATACAGGGCATCAGTGACATACGTGACGAATCAGACAAGAAGGGGATGAGAGTTGTTTTTGAGCTTAAGAAAGATGCCAACCCGGACGTTGTCCTTAACCAGTTGTTCAAGCACACAAAGCTTCAAACAACTTTCAGCGTTAATCTCGTTGCGCTTGTTGACAACGAGCCAAAAACATTGAATGTGAAGCAACTCATAAACTATTTCATCAACCACAGGCGTGACGTTGTGAGGAAAAGAACGCAGTTTGACCTTGACAAAGCAGAAAAAAGAGCTCATATCTTAGAAGGGATTATAACTGCTTTAGGAAACATTGACAAGGTGATAAAGCTCATAAAAAGCTCTAAATCTGTTGAAGTAGCTTCAAAGTCATTAATCTCAAACTTCAAGCTTACGAAAGAGCAGGCCCAGGCAATCCTTGAGATGAAACTGCAAAGGCTGACAAGCTTAGAGCAGGAGAAAATAAAAGAAGAGCACAAAAGCCTATTGAAACTTATTGAAGAGTTAAAGTCAATCCTTGCGTCTGAAGAAAGAATACTTGGAATAATAAAGCATGAATTGGCAGAGCTGAGCAGCAAGTACGGAGACGAAAGAAAAACAATGATAATGGATGCAGAAGAAGAAGACATTGAGATTGAAGACTTAATAAAGCCTGAAGATGTTGTTGTTACGATAAGCAACACAGGATACATAAAAAGAGTGCCTCTAGCTGCTTACAGGGAGCAAAAAAGAGGCGGAAAAGGAGTAATTGCTACAGGAATGAAAGACGACGATTACGTTGAAAGCCTTTTCATAGCAAACACCAGAAGCTACATACTCTTCTTCTCGGACCGAGGAAGGGTGCACTGGCTTAAAGTTTTCAGGATACCAGAAGGAAGCAGGCAGTCAAAAGGCAGGCCTATAGTAAACCTACTTGAGCTTGAGAAAGAGGAAAAAATAACAGCGCACATACCAATAAAAGAATTTGATGAAAGCCACTTCCTGATGATGTGCACGAGGAAAGGGATAGTTAAGAAGACGCCCTTGAAAGCGTACTCAAGGCCGAGGAAAGGTGGCATAATAGCAATAACTCTTGATAAGGATGATTATTTGATGGGCGTCAAGCTGACTGACGGCACAAAACAGGTGATGCTCGCAACAAGAAAAGGCAGGGCTATAAAATTCCATGAAAGGGATGTCAGGCCTATGGGAAGATCAGCACATGGCGTGAGGGGAATAAAAATAAGAGAAAGTGATAATGAAGTAGTGGATATGATAATCGCTGATGATAACAAAACAATCCTCACAGTCACAGAGAACGGTTACGGAAAAAGAACGAAAATCTCAGAGTACAGGCTAATAAGCCGCGGAGGCGTTGGCGTAATCAACATAATTTGCAGCCAGAGGAACGGCAACGTAGTGTCAGTCAAGTCTGTGGAAGATGATGATGGTATAATGTTCATAAGCAAGAAGGGGATTGTGATAAGGACTATTGCCAGCGAAATCTCTGTTATTGGCAGAAACACGCAAGGCGTCAGGCTGATGAGGCTTTCCCAGGGAGACAAGGTTGTCAGCGCCGCAAGGATAATAAAAGAAGATTAGATTTATAAGAGAAAGCGTTTTTCTTAATGCAATGAAAGGAATAGGAATAATAAGCTATGGCCTGGAAGAAATAGGAAAAAGAGAAGTAAAAGAGATAATAAATTCAGATTCAAAAGTGTGTGATGGGGCTTGCGTTTTTCCAGTAAAAAATTTTGAAAGTCTGTGCGAATTGGCTTACAGGGCGCAGAGCTTTTCGAGAGTTATGTTTTTGTTAGCGGAGTTTAATGTAAGAGACAAAAAAGAATTCAATGAGCAGTTTCAAAAAAAAGTCACTTATTCCAAACTGATAAAATGGGTGAAAAAAGGTTCGACTTTCTGCGTGAGATGCCTTGCATCGCATAAATTCTCAAAAATGGAAATAGCAGCATTAGCTGGTGAGATAATAATAAAGACAGTAAAGAAAGAAGGCAGATTCACTCCGAAAGCCTCAATGAAGAACCCTGACGTGATGATCAACGTGTTTATCAACAGGAAAAACAAGGTTTTTGTTGGCGTTGACTTCTGCGGTTTTGACATAAGTAAAAGGAATTACAAAGTTTTCAGCCACAAGGAGTCATTTAAGGGAACAACATCCTATGGAATACTGCGCTTAAGCAATTTTAAGAAAGGACTGCTAGTTGATCCTTTCTGCAGGAGCGGCACTTTCGTGATTGAGGCTGCCTTATGGCTCAGCAGAACACCTGTCAGGCTCTTCGAAAAAGAAAGGTTTGCGTTCCTGAAGCTTCTGAACATTGACTTTGACAGTTTTTTCAGGAGAATTGACAGAAAAGCAACTGAAAAAATGCCTGCAAGAATAATTGGGTATGATTCTATGCGAACAAACATAATCGCGAGCAAGAAAAACGCAAAGATAGCCGGAGTTGAAAAGTTAATAGAATTCGGCGCTTTCGGAGTGGAATGGCTTGACACAAAGCTTGACAAGAAAAGCGTTGATGCTGTTGTTACAAGAATGCCCCTTTGCGGCAAAAAAGCGAACAAGTCTGTTGTGGAGAAGATATACAAGGAATTCTTTTACCAGTGCGAATTTGTCCTTAAAAACAAAGGTGTTATTGTTATTGCAACAGACTCAGAAAAGATGGTTGAAAATAATTCGGGGGCATTTAAGATAGTAAAAAGAATGGAGATATTTGTTGGAAAGGAAAAACAAAAAATTCTTATTTTAAAACACCAAAAAATATAAAAAACAAGCACGACTAAGTTAAGATAATGGCAGAATTAAAGGTGTGGCACTTAGTAAGCATAGAAGCTGTGCTTGTCGTCCTGCTCGTGTTTTTTTATTTGAGTTCCCTCAGCCCTGGGAAAAGTACTTTAAAGGACAGAGTTTCTCCTTTTGACAGGATTAAGGAAGAGCAGATACACGTGCTTGATGACAGAGTAATAGTTGAATTAAGAAATGCTGAGCGCGCAAAAATAGCAGACACAAACTCAATGGACCCTGTAATTGACAAGGACTCAAGCGTTCTTCAGATTGTGCCAAAGTCTCCTGAGGACATTCATGTCGGCGACATAATATCATATTCTCCGAGCTACAACAAGGACTTGATAATAATTCACAGAGTCATAGAAATAGGGACTGACGAAAAAGGGTATTATTACAAGGCAAAAGGAGATAATTCTCCCTGGGCTGACCCAGGAAAGATAAGGTTTGAGGACATCAGCAGGATACTCGTGGGGGTGCTTTACTGATGAGAAAAATTTTATTAATTACACTCATTATTTTTATGTTTGCAATTGCCGGTTGTACTTATACTAATAGGGTTGGCCTCGCAATAACAACAACTCAAAGTGACAACAGTGTTTCCTTACAAAAGGATAACCTGATAGAATGCTGTACTTTCACTGATGATAAAGGTAATGAAAGAACTTGCGCTGCTGTCAAAAGCCACGGCTGCGATATCTGCAAAGAGAAATGCGGGTGATTAGAGTGCAATGCGACATGTGCGGTGCTGAAACAAAGCTTTTTTATGCTATCGTAGAGGGAACTAAGCTGAGTGTGTGCAAGCACTGCGGAAAATTTGGGAAGATTATCTCGCCCGTCAAGACAGAAAAGATTGCTGAGAAGAAGGAAGAGTTTTTTGTTGAAAAACCGAAGAAAGAGATAATCCAAGTGATAACAAAGGATTTCGCCGCAAAAATAAAAAAGAAGCGCGAGCAGATGGGCTTAAGACAGGAAGACTTTGCAAAAAAAATTTCTGAGAAAGAATCACTCATACACAACATTGAAAGCGGAAAGTTTGAGCCCAGCATCGAGCTCGCTAGAAAGCTTGAGAAATTCCTTCACATCAAGCTTGTGGAAGAGTACGAGGAGGAGCACAAGCCGCAAATCAGCCAAAAAAGCGAAAGCATGACCATAGGGGACATGATAAAAGTAAAGAGAAGAATTAATAATAAAGAATAACAAAAGCAAGTGCCAGCCAAATAAGCATTGAGGTTATTAGAGGCTTGTCAAGAAACGCCTTTTCTGGATTTCTCGCAACAGGGGAATTTGTGAATATTAAGTAAAAATACCTGAAAATCCCATAAAGGACCACAGGTAATGTGAGTGTAAGCCAATGGTTTGTGGCTTGCGTGTAAAGCGCGTATGAGAGTATTAGGGTTGTGGTTGAGATTATCATCAAGGCGTTTGTTAATTCATTATTGTAATGCTTGAGGCTCTTTCTTGTCCTGCTAGCTAACGATTTTAAAGTATTATACTCGGCCTTTCTTTTGCCTATTGAAAGGAATAAAGACAGGAAAAAAGGGCAGAGTATTAGCCAAGGCGAAACATAAACATTGATCAGGATAGCACCTGCTATTGCGCGCAGGACAAAATTTGTGGCTATGACAAGTATGTCAAGAAAGATTATTTCTCTGGCTTTGAGAGAATAAAAGAGTGTGAGGATAAAAAGCAAAGCGCAGGCAAAAAAGAAAGCCGTGCTGAGGGTTAAAGCTGTTAAAAGAGCAACGGCAAGAAGAATAATTGAGATTGTTAAGGCGTGGCTTACAGGAACTATGCCTGCTGCAATAACCCTTCTTGACTTCTCAGGATGCATGCTGTCCTTTTCCCTGTCTATAATGTCATTAATTATGTAGCCAGAAAATGAGGTTAGTGTAAGCGCGAAAAATCCTATTATTGTCGTGGAAAGCATTTGAGCATTAAAAATGTTGAATGAAAAGAAAACTGCCAGGAAAACGAGAAGGTTCTTGTATGATTGGCTAAGCCTCAAAAGCCTTAAATAATCCAATATTCCTGCCATGACGCAAAGAACATAAAGTAAGTTTAAATAATTTGTTATAATTTGGCAAAGTCAACTTAAGTGAGAAAGCTTTCGTGAATTGGGTGGTGCGGGCGGGACTAAAAAAATTTTACATATTTCATAAAAACTTTTTAATCTCCAAACTCAACAAAGCTGACTTAACCTTATAATTTATATTTACACTGTTTTATTTGCTCTCAAACAAGTAACTGTTATTGTCTTGAAGCACTAAATCAAAAGTCTCGTTTAAGAATTTGATAAACTCTTCCGTCTTATTCGGGCATTGGTAGTCAAAAGGATTGCAGGGAATGTCATTCAAGTTAACAAAAACAAAGCTTATGTTTGAAGAGTTTGCAGAGGAGTAAACAATTTTATCGTTAATCAGTTCTGTCCCGTAAAGAGGGTAATAAATGAGTGTCAGCTTGGCGTCTGTGTACAGTGTCGTGAATGGGGTCGTCGTTAATATTTCACCTTTACGATTATTCTCCTTAATGTACTCTTGCAAATGGTCTTCGCTAGTTCCTGCATCAAATCTTAGCAATGAGCTTACAAGAAAAACAAATGAAAGAAGAGTTATTATGCTAATAATCAGCTTTTGCTTATTTCTTATCATTGAAAGAGCGCCTTCAGCAGCAAGAACCGCGGCAAAAGGAAGGAATAAGAGAGAATACCTTTCTGTCTTGCAAGTTAAAAGAGTGTGGTAAGCCAACGGAAAAATAAATGACAGCACCAACAAAAGTTTATTAGCATTTTTTGCCCTAATTAAATAAAATATTCCCGCAACAGAAAATAATAAGAAAGGGTTATCAGCAATTATTAAGACAAAAAAGTAATGCCACGGCTTAACATGGAGGACATTGCATCCTACAACATTATTGATGACCTTGTTCGCGGAAATAAAAGGCAAAAATGGGTTTTTGTAAAGCGTGTAGTTAAGCAATAAAAAAGGAATCTGTACAGCAATAAAAGCTGCGCATACTTTAAACAAGGGGCTTGCCGAAATGATTATTTTTTTTCTTTTCTCAAAAAGCAGGGCAAAAATGAATACAGGCAGAAAAATGCCTGCTGTGAATTTTGTTAGGGCAGCCAAAGATGAGAAAGCGCCTGCAAGAAAATATTTTTTTGAAACAAAAAAGTAGATTGAAAGTAAAACAAGCATTATAGTTAAAGGCTCAACAAGCAAGTAAGTCGTGTTGAGGAAGAAGATTGAGCTAAGCCCGAACAAAATCGAGCTTAGAAAAGCCTTGTTTTTGTTAAGCACTAATTCTGCTATTTTATAAACGAGTGTTATGGATGCTAAAGAAAAGATTATTTGCATGATTCTGCCGAAAAGCAAAGGATCAAGGCCTATTTTCCATAAAAATCCTAGGATAATAGGCCAGAGCAAACCGCGAATAGGCTCCCACAACCCTGCTTTGCCAAGAGTGTAAATGTATTTTCCCATGCCCACGTAAACTGCAGCGTCCCAATGAAGCAGGCTTCCCTTAATCAAGAAGACTGTCTGCAAAGCCAAAAAGCAAACAAGGACGAGCACAAGCTGAACTTTGCTTTTGACAAAAGCTTTAAGATTCTGTGCAGAGCTCATTCTCAGTCTTGTACAAAGAACACAGTACTTCTTTTAATTCTTTTTTGTCAACAAGCCCCTCGAACTTCTCATCCTGAACAACTATAGTTGGGTAAGTGCTTACCTCGAAAGTCTTTTTAAGAATGCTTATCATAGGCTCCTGCTCGAAGTTTGAGTCAAGAGCGAATATCAGGATTTTGTCCTTCAACAGTTTCTTGAAGTAAGTTAAGACAAACGCCTGCTCCTCGCAGTCAGGGCATTCTTTCTTAGTTGAATAAAAATACAGAACAGTCACGTAATCCTCGTCGCAGATTTCCTTGGTCCTTTTTGCCAAAAGCCAATATCTGAGCTGGGCAATTGTATAATCCCTCCAGAGCAAATCAAATTCTTGGCTTCTTAAAGTGGCGTCTTCCTTGTAATTCTCAAGCCTTATCCTAGCCTCCTCAAGCGTTTTTATGTATTCATTAAAAGTTTTTGTTACTGCCTCGCAGTTTTCCTCCCTGCTTAATTGGTCTATGTATTGGTATTGAAGTTGAAGGCTGCTGAACTCAAGGTTTTGAGCTTTTGTTTTGTCCTCTATGTAAGCAACCCTTTTGCCTTCTATAACAAGGCCGAGCAGCAGGCCAAAGAGAAATACAGCCACTGTAAGCACAAAAGCAAGGAAATATCTCTTTTTATTGTAAGTTCTCATAGAATCACCAGGTTTGGATTCTCTTAAATATTAAGTCTTTTACAACGCCAAGCCACACTATTGACAATATGAAAAAGTAAAACATTATGTAAATCACGATGTTCGGCTTTATGTAATCCCTGACTTTCTCTCTTGAATATTTAAAAGAGAGGTACATAACAAAAGATGTTATGCACAGCATAAAAATCAGTATTGTTGTGTTTATGAAGTTTAGGTCAAGCCAATAAACATTAAATGTGATGTCTTTGAGAAACGTGAGAAAGTCGAATTCAACAAGCCTCATATTAAGAAAATAAAGAACGTACGGCTTGAAAAATGAGTAAGCTGTTGTTACGAGCAGGACCACTGCAAAAATTGCAGAGAGGATCAGGATAGGTATTTGTATAAGCCCGAAATCGCCGTATTTCGGGTTGAATATCATATTCCTGTATTTCAGCGCGTTGAGTATCCCTCCTTTAAACCAGCGGTTCCTCTGCCTATAAAAAGACTTGAATGTTGAAGGGACTGGAGTGTAAACCTCTGCGAGGTTGTTCTGGACTAATTTGTAATTGTGCTTTTGCAGCCTGATTGCCATTTCCAGGTCTTCTGTCAGGTTGGACTCGTCGAAGCCGCCGACTTTCCTTAGTATTTCTGTCCTGTAAACGCTGAAAGGGCCTGGCGCTACGTGGATGCAGTCAAGGCAGCCCATCAGCTTTTTGTAAAAGAAGTTTATCAAGTACTCGGCTTTCTGCATCCACTGCAGAATATTTTTTGGTTTTTTGGCTTTTAATATTGGGAGAGCTATTGCCACATTTTTGTTTTCAAACTCAGGAAGGAGTATTCTTAGAGCATCCTTGTGCACTATTGAGTCAGCGTCAAGGCACACAAAAAACTCTCCGCGGGCAATTTTTAACGCCTTGTTCATCGCGACTCCTTTCCCCTGGTTCTTCTGATTTATTAGAATAATTTCTGGGTGTAGTTTCTTGAATTCCTCAACCTTTTCTCTTGTCCTGTCCTGTGAGCCGTCATTAACAACAATTATTTCCAGCTTGTCTTTAGGATAATTTAGGTTAAGAACAGACTTTACTGAATGGATTATTGTCTTTTCCTCATTGTATGCTGGCAGCACAACAGTAACCAAAGGGTGCCTTTTAAGCCTTTTTTTCTTTTCAGATATGTCTTTCTCAAAGAAGACTATCATCCAGAATATTGCAAAGTATAGTGACAAAAAATATATTATCATCAAAAAAATGTCAACTACTGCTATTTTCATTTTTGCAACACTGGTTTGCCCTGTTTTTTATTTAAATTTTGCGTTAATTCCAATACTTTCCATATTTCAATGCCTGACTCATTGTATACATTTATGAACGTCCTCCTGTTTGAGAAAAGGAAAAGCAGGCCCTCATCAGACTTTCTCCACACAAGACCGTTTTTCATTTTATCATTTATCCATATGTAGCTAATATTGTATTTCTGAAGAGCCTGCTTTGTTGCTTCGAGGTTTCTTGAGTAAAATATGGTTTTTGAGTTCCTAAGACGTTCATTAATGTTTGGTGTGTAATCAAACTTTTCATCTAAAATGACTTTTCTTCCTGCTATTGATTCTATAAAAAATCCGTTTGAATAATGTGAAAAAACAACATCATTATCGTTCGTGTTAGCCCTCAGCCAGACAAGGCTGTCATAAACACCTTGGCTTGGCTCAGCTAAGGACAATCTCTGAATAAAAATAGTTGTGCTGAAAATAAGCCCGCAAAATATTAGGATGAACGTAAAAATCTTTACTATTTCGAGCTCCCATTTGTACCTTACAAGAGTTACAAGGCAGAATCCGCCAAAAAGAGAGTATAAAATGCTCACGTAAAGCCTTGTCTCTTCAAAGAACAATGAAGATATAAAGATGATTAGAATGAGAAGGTAAGGTAAAATATTCTTGTTTTTCCTTGACCATAAAACAACAAATCCTCCCAAAGCGATTATTATGCTAAAAGAGCTGAAACCATAGATGCTTCCAAATTCTGAAACGTAATTTGTGAGCAAACCCTTACTAGATATTTCCGCTTTTTCAGGATAACCGTACGTTGAATAAAAAGGAACTTGAATTAATAAAAACACGAGCAGGATAAGTGTGATAATAATAGCAATCTGTTTCGCGTTCTCTTTCTTTAAAAAAGAATAAATTAGCAGGAGGATGACCAATGTTAATGATTCGAGCTTGCCAAAAAGAGGAATTGCTAAGAAAAAAGGGAGTGACATGTAAAAAGACCATTTTTTGCCATGTACGAGCAGAAAGAAACCTATTAAGGATGTTAAGAAAAGGAAAGACAATGGTTCAAAAGTTGTGAAAACAAATATGAATGTTGGTGACAAAACAAAAATCAAGACTGAAAGGTTAGCTTGTATTACTCCAATGCCGTGTTTTCTTAAAATGAGGTAAAGCAAAAAAACAGATAAAACCCCAAAAAGTATTGGAAGGTACCTTGCAAGAAGCAGAAGAGGAATGAAAGCGCTTAGCTTTCTAATAAAAATATAATAAGGATTGAATTCGGCCGGCCTGCTTCCAATCACAAGTTCATCATTTTCAATATTCTCATCACTTGTTTTCAACAGATGATAATAAGTTTTTGATCCTACAAGCTGCTCATTGCCTGATGACAGCCTGAGAAGGTGCGGCAGAAATAGTATAATTAATGAAAGTGTAATTATCCCAATTGGCAAAACCTTACCATAATTTTTCTTCCCCATTATCACACCTTTTCTATCTTGCAAAGCACCCTATATATTATAACTCCCTGTGAATAAACTTTCTCAAAACAGTCAGGGTCTAGGTATTTTAGTTCTTCAATTCCAAACGAGTCTTTTGCCTTGTATGAAAAAAACACGTAAGAAATATTGTACTTGTTCATAAGTGATATTGCTTCTGTCAAAAAAGGAGTGGTGTACATTTTTTTTATATCCTCAAGACGCTGCCCCGGATTATTAATTAGAAGGAAATTTGTGTCAGCAACGTTTTTCCTCCTCCCAAAATAAGTCAATAAATGGCCTTCCTCAAGCGTTGTCAGTATTGTTGAGCCTTCAGGAGTGTTTTTCCCAAGCCATTCATAAGCCTTGACCTCGCTTGAAGCCGGGGCTTCTTCTAATTTTTGGGATGCCATACTAAAAGATGGGATTAATGATGTTACAACAAAAATAGCAATCAGAAAAAAGAAGAAATAGCTTTGGTATGCTGCGAATTTTGTTTTCATGATGAATTGGTTTGTTATCTTAAGGAAAACTGTGAACAAAACAACAAGGGTTATTCCCATATAAACAAGGCCGCTCTTCAGCTCCACAAGCCTAAACCACAAAAATATTAATATTGTTATGAAAAAGCTGATTAGAAGGTAAAGCTTCTTGCTTTTCAGATTAAAGAGAAACCTGTAAATAACGTAAACGCCGCAAAAAAAAGGTATTAAGCCAATTGCATATATCGCATTAAGTATCTTGAACTGAGAGAAATAATTGCTCAGCAGGCTCAATGGTATGTTGCGCCATATTATCGATGTGCCTTGCATAAGAAATGCTTTTTTGTAAAACAGGAATTGAGACCAGAATGTCAGCAGAACAAAAAATATTATTATTTCAGCTTCTGACTTCTCAATCTTGATTTTTTCTAATTTGCACAGCACTACATAAAACACCAGCGCCGCCATTAAAATAAACGATGCTGCGCTCGTGCCTATCAAAAAAAACATAAGGATTATGGTTATGGCCGCGAATTTGTTGTTTTCAGGCAGCTTCATAACAAGATATAGTGTAAGAAACATTAACGGAAGTACTAATGAGAGCGGCGAAACGCTGTTGAAAGACTCCCTGAAAAGTATTGGTATGAAGCCAGAAATAAAGGCCGCAAACAAAGACAAGTGGCGGTTGCGCGTCAAGTTATAAGACAGCAAATATATTATAGGGACAAGAAGTGAAGCAAGTATGTTCGGAATTATTTTTCCTGCTGTTTTCACAGGCATGAAAAAGGTGAAAAAAGCCAAAAAGTAATAGTAAAAAGGGTTCAGGTTAATTTCCCTGCCTCCAAAACTTAATCTGTCTTCATACAACAGCTTCCCTTTTTCTCTTATGCTTTCAACCTGCCTGAGCACAAAATAAGAACCATCATCACTAAATTCGCTGGTCTGAAACGCCATGAAGAGCCTTGAAGCTAATGTTATCAAAGTTATTATTATAAGTATTGACACGTCTCTCCTCATAAAAGTCTTAATATCTTGTTTTGTTTAAATAATTTTAGCAAAGTATATAAAAAAAGAATCTTTTTTCTTTATGTATGAAAAAAGTTCCTACTGGTTCTGAAGTGCTCGACGAGCTGTTGAATGGAGGGTATCCTGCAAACAGAATTACTATGATTTACGGACCTGCTGCGTCTGGCAAGACAACTGCTTGCCTGCAGCTCTGCGTAAACAATTCTTTGAAAAGGTCAAAAACTCTTTTTTTGGACACAGAAAAGGGGTTCTCTGTTGAAAGATTACAGCAGATTTCCTCCAGGAGAAAATGTTTGAATGATGTTCTTATTGTTAATGTAGGTTCTTTTCAGGAATTAATCAAGAAAGTGAAAAAGTCTTATTCCCTCTTAGAAAATGCAGGTGTTAATATCATGGTTATTGATACTATTGGAAAGCATTACAGGGTAAGCCTCAATGAAAATCCGCAAGCCGCGAACAAGAAAATGGTGGAGTTGATGAGGTTATTGCATGACATCACGACAAAAAGGGAATTGGCAACTGTTCTCATAACAAACCAGGTTTACACTGATATTGAAAACGACAGAATATCAAACGTTGGTGGAAAAATGATAAGGAATTTCTCAACATGTGTTATAGAGCTTAAAAAAGACAATAGCAAAAGAATAGCCAAGGTTGTAAAATATGATGAAGCAGAACTTAAAGAATTGGAGTTTCTCATAACAAATATAGGCATATCAAAAAAATAAATTTATTCTTCTAAGAATTCATCCATATTGATATTTGTCTTATTGTCTCCCCTGTTTTTCAAGTATTCCCTTGTAAGTATGTAAAACAAAAGCCCAAGGCTTTTTTTGCCTTTGTTGTTGCACGGCACAACCAAGTCAAGGTTGTTTGCCTGGTTGTTTGTGTCACACAAGCCTATTACTGGAATCCCTATTTTTATGGCATCATTAATGACATTCCTGTCAGGCCACGAGTCTGTCACCAAAACAACTTTGACTTCCATGAACCCCTTGAGATTCGGATTGGTTAAGAGCCCAGGAGGATATCTTCCGGCAAATACGTTTATCCCTGTGTAATTATTAAGGAGTTTTACTGCTTTCCACCCGTTTTCACGCCTGCTCACGACAAGGATTTCTTCTGGCTTATAATTAGATAGGAATTTTGTCAATATTTTTATTCTTTCATCTATTTTTTGTATGTTCAAGACAGACAGTCCGTCAGGCCTTGTCTTGTAAATGAACTGCTCCATGTACTTTGTCTTGAATTTTGTGCCTATGTGGATGCCTGCTTTAAGGTATTGATCTGTCGGAACCAAAAACTGTGATTCTGCCATTATTCTGCAAGAGAAAAAGGCCTTATTTATAAATGTTATGATAAGAGTGGTCGATTAACTCATAATTTTTGTGCCTATGCCCTCACCAAGCATTCTTATTTTTATTTTTCCGTTCTCGACAGGTATGCATGTAAAAGCCCTTGGATTGTCAATAGTTATTGGACCTACATCATAGCTGTCAAATATTTCTTTTCCGAGTATGAACATGTTTTTTCTGGCTCCGCTCTCAACGCTGTCAATTATTAAAGTGTAACTGTTGTTTATGTCAATATAGTCTGCGTCTAAGTCAACAAAGCATACTTCCTTAACTCCTGCTGGTGCAATGAACGTTTCCTGCCTCATGTTCCCGTTTTGGGATGCTATGTTGTTTATAGAGCCCTCAATCCATGTCTTGAATTCGAGAAGCTGGCCTGTTTTCCCCCTTTCCTTGAAGTCTTGTATTGCTCCGTACCCAAAATAAAGCACCATGACTCCGATTACTGCAACTAAAACGTAAAGAACAACATATGAATGAATTCCTTTCTTGCTCATAACATTTTTTCTCAAGGAGAAGTTTATAAGCTTTTTGCTTTGAAATTGTTTATTGTAGAATAAATCGGCCCTGTTGGCGTTAATTCGCTTTTTATTAGGCTGAAGCCTTGCACTTTGAAAGGCTTCTCTTCCGGCCTGAAATTGCTTATTTTTTGGACAAACGCTTTTTTGTCTTTTATGTATTTAACCCTTCCTAAAGTCATGTGCGGCACAAAATTCTTGTCTTTCTTAATACCAATATTGAACAATTGCTCGTCGATCTTGTCATGAAGTTCTTTTGTCTGCTCGCTGCTTTTCAATCCTAGCCAAACAACTTTTATGTAATTTTGGCTTGGAAAAACGCCTAAATCAGAGGTTTCTGCCTCAAAAGGTTTGAATACCACTTTTTTCAATGCTTTAATAACTTTGTTTTCATCACTGATTTCTCCCAAAAACTTTAAGGTGAGGTGCATGTTCTCTTTTTTCACCCATGAAACCCTGTCAGAATTGTTTTTAAGGTGATTCTGTGCTTTTTCTAACAATTTTTTTATTTCTTCTGGTAGTTCTATTGCTATGAAAAGCCTCATTATTATTTAAGAAAAAAATAATGGATATATAAAAATATAGAAAAAAATTAGAAGAAATCCAATTATTTCTTATTTTCTGACTTTTCTTCTGCCGGCTCCTCAGAGGTTTCTTCTTCAGCTGGGGCTTCGCCTGCAGCAGGCTCTTCTGGTTCAGACTCCTCAGCAGGAGATTCTTCCTCACCGAAATCTTCAGTATCTTCAGGAGTTTTATCAGCAGAAGACTCTTCAGACTGATCTTCTTGACTTACAGGATTCTTAGCAGATGATTCCTCAGTAGCCTCTTCTTTTTTCTCTTCAGCTGAGGCTTCCTCCTCGCCAAAGTCTTCTGTGTCTTCAGGAGCTTCATCAGAGGCTGGCTCATCTGTAGCAGACTCTTCAGAGGCTGGCTCATTAGGAGTGGTTTCTTTAGGTGATTGTGCTGCACCCAAAACTTCACCAAAGCCAACTCTTCTTAGTGTCTTTGTCACTTTTATTCTTAACTCGTCTCCCTCATTCACGTTCGGAACAAAAATCACGTAGCCGTTAACTTTAGCTATGCCGTCTCCTTTTGCTCCAACTGCTTCTATTTTCACGTCTAACTCATCCCCGACTTTAACTGGGGGGAAATTCCTAAAACCTGTATTTTCCATATTTAATTCACCTATTACCCATCCTCAGAATAAGAGGATTCCCCTCGAGAAATAAAACTAATATATAAAGGTTATTAAACTTAGTATCAGAAGTCCGTTAATTTTATAAGCATTGAGTTAAATCACATTTTGAAAATGGTCTTGCCTGATTATAATAAGAGCATAGTGAATCTTATGAGTTCTGTAATGTCTGGTTTTGGAAGCAGGTCAATATATAAAAATCTTGAAGAAATTCCTTCAAAAGAGCTTAAAAAATCAAAGAATGTTGTGTTATTGGTGATTGACGGGCTTGGCTATAATTACCTGTCTAAAAAGAGCTCCTTTTTAAGAGATAATCTTAAGTGCAGGATAACGTCGGTTTTCCCCTCAACAACTGCATCGGCAATAACAACTTTTCTGACAGGAACTGCTCCGCAACAGCATGGTATTACTGGGTGGTTCATGCTTCTTAAGGAGATTGGTATTGTCTCAAGAATCCTTCCTTTTGGCTCAAGAATTAAGGGATTGTCTTTCAGGAACAAACTAAAAATAGGTGAATTGTTAAATTCTGTCGGGTTTACTGACAGAATAAAAGAAAGTTCTTACATGATCCAGCATAAGGACATAGTAAATTCTGATTTTTCAAAAGCTATGGCCAAGAAATCAAAAAAATTAGGGTATTCCACTCTAGACGGGTTTTTCAGGCAGATAAAAAAAGCGATAAAGTCGCATAACAGGAGAAAGTACGTTTACGCTTACTGGCCATTGTTCGACAGTGTGTGCCATGAGTATGGTGTTAATAGTTGGAAGGCTGAGAAGCACTTTTATGAGATCGACAAGAGAATAAGAAAACTTATTAAAGGCATTGATGGGACTAACACAACCTTGATAGTCACAGCAGACCATGGATTGATTGACACTGACAAGAAAAAGGTCATAACTCTCGATGATCATCCTGAGTTAAAGGAATGCTTGACGCTTATATTGTGTGGCGAGCCTAGAACTGCTTACTGTTATGTTCACCCTTCCAAAGCGAAGAAATTTGAGAGTTACGTGAAAAAAAACCTGAATGAGTGCTGCACTTTGTATAAGAGTGAGTATTTGCTAAAAAACAATTATTTTGGCTTGTTTAAGCCAAACCCAAAGCTTGTTGACAGAATTGGTGATTATATACTTGTAATGAAAAAGAATTATATTATAAAAGACTCTGTTTTAGGCCAGAAAAAAAGTTTTCACATAGGAAACCATGGGGGTATAAGCGCTGATGAAATGTTTGTTCCGCTAATAGTGTTTAAATTATAAGTTAATAATCACTTAAAAAGCACGGCATTTTGGATAATTAAAAAAAAAAATTAAACGTCCCGCAATCCACCTTCGTCAACGAAGAACATTGCTTCTCCATCAGCTAAGTGAGGACTGTCTACGAGTTTTGCAACCCTGCTTCCTTTCTTGCCTTTTCGAAGATAGATTCTTGTCTGACTGTTATGGGCAACGACATGCCCTCCTATTGCTTCTGTCGGGTCACCGAAAAATACGTCCGGCTTTGCCATAACCTGGTTCGTGACGTAAACGCACAGGTTGTTGGTATCTGCAAGCCTCATCAATTCGTGCATATGCTTGTTAAGTTTTTGCTGCCTCTCAGCTAAAGTCCCCCTTCCTATGAATTCCGCTCTGAAATGAGCTGTCAAGGAGTCAACGATAAGCAGTTTTACATTGAGCTGCTTTTTTTCTATTAAGTCCTGCACTTTTTCTGCCAGCAGTATTTGGTGGTCGCTGTTATAAGCCCTGGCAACCATTATGTTTTTGAGAGCTTTTTGAGGGTCAAGGCCTCTTGCTTTGGCTATTTGAACTATTCTTTCAGGCCTGAAAGTGTTTTCAGTGTCGATAAAGACAACAACGCCTCCAGCCCCTCCTTTATCAATTGGGAGCTGCGCCATGACTGCTAATTCGTGGGCTATCTGGCTTTTTCCAACGCCGTACTGGCCGTAGGCTTCTGTTATTGTTCCTGTCTCAAAGCCACCACCTATTAAAGTGTTGAGGACTTTGCTTCCTGTCTTTATCTTAATGACTGCTTTTCTTCGCTGAAGAAGGTCTTCTCCGGTTTCAAAGCCCATTTCCATTGAGTCTCTGGCTGTGTTAATTATTTTTCTCGCTGCTGCTTCTCCAATGCCTGTTGCTTCCACTAATTGGCCGGGGCTTGCTACTGCTATACTCATCATGTTGGTGAAGCCGGCTTCCTTAAGTTTTATTGCCGTTGCTATTCCAACACCGGGCAAGTCCTGAATATTATTGTTCTCTTTT
The DNA here is from genome assembly GCA_003695265.1 of Candidatus Woesearchaeota archaeon. Lineage (GTDB taxonomy): Archaea > Nanobdellota > Nanobdellia > Woesearchaeales > J072 > J072. The sequence goes on from RFII01000043.1 coordinate 52,325, forward strand.
GATTTTTGAATTTGCTCTTGCTTTTTCATGCAAATCACCTTTAGGTTTGTTTATTTGTTTTGTTTAAATGTTTTTGTCTCATAATCCCGTGATAATCACGAGGAAGCGTTATGCTTCCTCAGACGCTTGCTCTTTCAGAACAAGGTACTCGTACGCCTTTTGGATGACAAGGCTTGCTTTTGGCAAGTCATTCACGCGCAGAGAATTAGTGCTTTGCCATTTGTCATCCTTGTTGACGAAGTTTCTTTCTATGCTTATCGTGTAATAAGCGTAGTCTTCGTTCTTAGCGTTTTTGCCGTTGTTCTTCCACACAGTGGCAGAGATAGCGCCTGCTCTGAATTTCATTTCTGGCAGTTGGCCAGCTACTTTTTGTTCAGATTTCATTTTTTCGACCTCCGTTCCTTTTCGGATTTTATTTCAACTCCCCCTTAATTATGAGCTGCTATGGCTCCAGGGGAGGGGGTCTGAGCCTGAAAAACAAGCTCAACATCTCATAAGATTAGATTATTTAAATAGGTTTTGCGGGATTGTCCAGTGACCAGTGGATTTTTTATAGAAACTTTTAAATTTAATAAAAAAATAAACATTCTTAATGGCAATTGAGATTGAAACTGTTGATAAGGAACCAGA
>RFII01000007.1 GCA_003695265.1 Candidatus Woesearchaeota archaeon
ATTTATATTAGTAATCGTTCTCGAGATTAATCAGGTGGTGATACTCATGCAGGAAACTACTTCAAAATTCATAAAGGTCAGGTGCCCTAAATGTAAGAATGAGCAGATAATCTTCGGCAAGGGAGCATCTAAAGTGAAATGCTTGGTTTGTGATAAAATAATAGCAGAGCCAACCGGCGGCAAGTCAAAGATTAAAGCCAGAATACTTGAGGTTCTTGAATAAATGTTATACCAAAAGAAAGGCTTTCCAGAAGAATCAGAGCTTGTGCTTTGCACAGTCACAAAGATTCAGTACCATTCTGTTTTTGTTAAGCTGGACGAGTATGAACACACTGGAATGATTCACATTTCTGAGATAAGCCCTGGCAGGATCAGGAACATAAGGGATTATGTTAAGGAAGGCAAAAAAATTGTTTGCAAGGTTCTCCGCGTTGACCCGAAAAAAAGGCAGATTGACTTGAGCTTGAGAAGAGTTAGTGATGGGCAGAGAAGAGAAAAGGTGAATAGGATAAAACAGCAGCAGTTAGCTGAGAAAATAGTTGAATTCATAGCAAAAAAACACGGCAAAGACGTCAAGAAATTATACGATGAGATTTTTGAATTAGTGAAGAAAGATTATGAAATATTATACGATTTTTTTGAGGATTACACCCTTGGCAATGTGAAACTTGAGAAAGGCGTTCCGAAAAGCCTTGTAAAAGAATTTGAGGAAATAATAAAACAGAGAATAAAACCAAAGAAGATAAGCATAGGAGGCACTTTGGAGATTAAGAGTTACAGGGCAGATGGCGTTGAGTTCATAAAAAAAGTGTTAGGAGAAGAGATTAAGAAACATGACAATATTTCAGTCAAGTATGTTGGGGCTGGGAAGTACGACGTTTCTGTTTCAGGAGATGATTACAAAAAAGCAGAAACAGTATTAAAGGAGTTTATAGGCAACATTGAGAAAGAATTCAAGAGTAATAATGGAACTGCAGAATTCGTGCGCAAGGAAAAATGAGGCACATCCTAAAATGCCCTGAATGTGGAAAGTACACTATGAGAGAAGTCTGCAGCTGCGGCTCAAAAACAATTAACCCAAAACCGCCAAAATACAGTCCAGAAGACCCTTATGGAAAGTATAGGAGGGCGTCAAAAGAGGAATTGCTTAAGAAAAAAGGATTGATATAATGTGGACTTTTGAGAAAAAATCAAAAAAACCAGAATTGAGAAACACGATTCTTATTGAAGGCCTGCCAGGAATAGGGAATGTCGGCAAAATTGCTTTGGATTTCATCATTTCAGAAACAAAAGCTGTTAAGCTGTTTGAGGTTTCATCATACAGTTTCCCACACTCAGTCTTTATTAATGAGAACAATCTTGTGGAACTTCCATCAATTGAGATTTACTACAGAAAATTTGATGATGAAAGGCCTGACCTGCTCTTATTAACAGGTGACATCCAGCCAATAGATGAGGAGTCTTGCTATGAATTCTGCGACAAAATACTTGACGTCGCGCAAGAGTTTGGCTGCAAGGAAGTGATCACGATTGGAGGCATAGGCCTGTCTGAGATTCCGAAAAACCCGAAAATAATGTGCACTGGGAACAACAAGAGAATAATCAGTAAGTACAAAAAAAACACAGGGATAAGCGACAAACTCTATGGTGTTGTAGGTCCTATAATAGGGGTTTCAGGATTGCTTGTCGGCCTTTCAAAAAAAAGAAACATTGATGCTGTATGCCTTCTGGCTGAGACTTTGGGTCATCCAGCGTATGTTGCTGTGAAAGAAGCACAATTAATACTAAAGATTCTTGACCAGAAGCTGAAACTTAAGATTGACTTAAAATCACTTGATAAGGAGATAAAAGATTTGGAAAAGCAAATGAAGGAAAAGGCAAAGGACATAAGAAAAATGTCAGAGCTTAAGAACAGGAAATCATTGAAGCAGTTCGGCGACGTGAATTATATTGGTTAAGGATTCTTTTCAAAAAAGTTTATAAACCCAAATATGATAAGAATACTAAAAGAGGTGTTTTTATGAGGATTACTAAGATTCACGCTCGGCAGATATTTAATTCTAGAGGCAACCCAACTGTAGAATGTGATTTGTGGCTTGGAAAATATTTTGGCAGGGCTTCTGTTCCTACAGGCGCTTCCACTGGGATTCATGAGGCCTGGGACCTGCATGACGGAAGAAAGGAGTATTTTGGAAGAGGGGTTAAGATAGCTGTTAATAACATAAATATAACTATTGCCAAGCACGTGAAGAACAAGAGTTTCACTCAGAAAACACTTGATGATTTCTTAATAAAACTTGACGGGACAAAGAACAAGCACAGGCTCGGCGCAAACGCCATTCTTGCTGTGAGCATGGCGTTTGCAAAGGCAGCAGCGCAAAAAAGGCCTTTGTACTCTTATTTATCACAGTTTTCAAAAAAGAAGATGGTTTTGCCAATCCCTTTTTTTAACATAATAAATGGCGGAAAACACGCTGGAGGCAAACTTCCTTTCCAAGAATTTATGATTGCTCCTGTAAAAGCAAAAAGTTTTAGTGAAGCAATGCGCATTGGCTCTGAAGTTTACCACATGCTTAAAAAAGAAATAGGGAAAAAGTACGGCAAGGTAGGCACTAATGTTGGTGACGAGGGCGGCTTTGCCCCTCCGATTAGAAGAGCAGAGCAAGCATTAAACTTGATAATTAAAGCAGTTAATGATTTAGGATATGAAGATAAGGTCAAGATTGCTATGGACTGCGCTGCCTCAGAATTTTACAGAAAAAAACGCTATGTTGTTGGAAGAGGTCTTTCTGCCAGGCAGCTAATGCGTTATTACGAGCAATTGATCAATGACTACCCAATAATATCAATGGAAGACCCGTTCAGCGAGGACGACTTTAATTCTTTTCAGCAATTCATGGATTTTGCTGGCAAAAAAATACAAGTTGTAGGTGATGATTTGCTAGTCACGAACATAGAAAGGATTCAGATGGCAGTGGAAAGAAATCTTTGCAACGCACTCCTGCTGAAAGTAAACCAGATCGGTTCTGTAAGTGAAGCAATCCAAGCAGCTAATTTAGCATTAAAGAACAAATGGGGCGTGATGGTAAGCCACAGAAGCGGAGAGACTGACGAAACTTTTATTGCAGACCTAGCAGTGGGTTTGGGCATTAACCAAATCAAGGCTGGCGCTCCTTGCAGGGGTGAAAGGCTTGCAAAATACAACCGGCTCTTAAGAATCGAGGAAGAGCTTGGCAGAAAGGTTTGCTACGCAGAATTCTAAAAGCGCTTTTCCAGCCAAGAAAAAAGGATTACGCTGAGCGGGGCAAAAAAGGCTCTTACACCAATAGGAACAACTGACTCTGGAGTGAACAAGGCAAGGCAGATTGCAGCTGCCAAGCCACCGTTCTTGAAAGTTGAGAAAGCAACAAGGGTTATTGCAAGCTCCTTTTTCTTCCTGAAGAGAATGTAAATAATGAAAGGAACTGCTGTAAGCATTGCAACAGTAAGTATTATTAATGGAAGAATTGCATTAAGATTCAGAAAAACAACGTGATTTATTCCTATTATTATGTAAAATAAGATAAGAAAGATTATGTTTACTGTTATCCTCCTTTCTGTG
>RFII01000044.1 GCA_003695265.1 Candidatus Woesearchaeota archaeon
TACTATAGGTATCATAAAAAAAAGTATATTTATTTTTCAAGAAGGAGGTGAAGATTATGCCAGCAAAGAAAAAGAAAGCAACGAAGAAGAAAACAACAAAGAAAAAGACTACAAAAAAGAAGACTACAAAGAAAAAGAAAGCAACAAAAAAGAAAAAGAAAAAATAATTAATGCTTAATATTCTCTTTTTCTTTTTCTCATTCTTTCTTCTGTTTGTTTTCTTTTGCGTTAAATATTTAAATGTGACACATCTACATAAAAACTATAATGCGAAGAAAAGCAATGTCTCATGCAAGAGTGATAATACTCGTATTGACAGGTGTTTTTGCATTTGTCCTCCTTCTTTTTGGGTATAAAGGTGTTGCTTCTCTTTCAGAGAAAACGAATTCTGCAAAGCTTATCACAATTGAAAACAGAATCAAAAACTCTGTTAAGATTGTTTCCCAAAGCTATGGGAAAATGAAAAAGGAAACATTTGTTTTTCCAGATGATTATGATAAGATATGTTTCATTGATTTATCAGAACGCACTTTTCTTGCCCAGAACACAGATCTGCCTGAAATAATTAAAGACAGCGTTTCAAGCGGATCTGACCAGAACGTTTTTTTACTTGGAAAAAATAGGCATTCTTTTAACGCTGGATCAATCAGTCTAAAGAACCCCCCATTCTTCAAATGCTTTGATATAATAGGAGGTTCTGTAAAGTTAACTTTTGAAGGAATAGGAGGTGTTGCATCAGTATCATGAAAACCCCAATAATTGTTGTTAATTTTAAGGCTTATGAAAAGTCCACTGGTTGGAACGCGGAAGTGCTTTCAAAGCTGTGCGAAAAAATATCTTTTGAAACAGGCAAAACAATAGTTGTAGCTGTGCAGGAAGCTGACATTTATCGCGTTGCAACCGAAGTTAAAATTCCTGTTTTTGCGCAGCACATAGACCCAGTAGAGTTCGGCGCTCATACTGGAAGCATTCTGGCTGAAGACGTTAAAGAAAACGGTGCTGTTGGGACTCTGTTAAATCATGCTGAACGCAGGATTAGTCCTGAGGTGATTGAGAAAAGCATAAGGCGCGCAAAAGAGGTTGGCCTAATAACAATTGTATGCGCACCAACTCCAGAGCTTGCTGAGAAGATAGCTTCTTTTAATCCTGACTTCATCGCTATCGAGCCGCCTGAGCTTATTGGCGGTGACGTGTCTGTCTCAACAGCTGAGCCTGAAATAATAACTGGAACTATCAAAAAGGTTCATTCCGTTGCTAAAATACCAGTTCTTTGCGGAGCAGGCATAAAAAATAAGAATGATGTTGAGAGAGCAATCAGACTCGGAGCAAAAGGAATTCTTCTTGCGTCTGGTGTTACAAAATCTGATAATCCTGAGAAAGTGCTGCGCGAATTGGTTAATGGTTTAAATGGATAAGAAAACAATCAAGGCTTATGACAAGTTTGCAGAGCATTACGCTAATCACACCTTTGAGATCATACCACAGTACAACCTTTACCAGTTCATCAATTTCTTGAAAGGAAGAAATGTTTTGGATGTTGGCTGCGGCTCAGGAAGGGACATAAAGTATTTGGTTGAGGAAGGATTTAATGTTATTGGAATCGACGCTTCTGAGAACATGGTAAGGCAGGCAAAGAAAAACGCAAAAAAAGGCAGATTTATGGTTATGGACATAGAGGCAAAGCTTGGTTTCGCTGATGAAAGCGTTGACGGAATATGGTGCTGCGATTCATTAACCCACGTCCAGAAGAAGAACATACAAAAAGTGATAAAGGAGTTTTATAGAGTCCTAAAAAAAGATGGCGTTCTGTTTGTTTCTGTCAGGGAAGGTGAGTATGATAATCTAAAAATTATGAACGAGCTCGGAATGGAGAAAGTGCACGTTTCTGAATTCACGCAGCCAGAAATCGAGTCTCTTCTTTTGAACTCTGAATTTGAATTATTAGCAACGCAGTTTGAGAGCTCCCAGCAAGCCACATGGATAAACGTTTTTGCTAGAAAGAATTAGCTGCGCACCTCAACATAAATCTTCTGCAGTGAGCCGTACTGAGTCCCATTTACAGAAACATTAACGTTAAACACGTAAGTACCGAATGGCGTTGGGCTGCTGTCAGCCAGTTCGTTCTGCACCCGTATTGGTATTGGGACTTTTTTATGCTCATTGTTTACAATGTCATAGCTTTGTGGAGTGGACTCAAAAAAGTTAGAGAAATCCTTTGATTCTTTCACACCATCAAGATTAAAGTACGCTGATTGAGTTACCTGAACATCAAAGGTTGTTACGCCAGGGCCAAGCCCCTTGTTCGAGATTCCCAAACCAAAGACGTGCGCTTTTCCCTTCTTAAGGTATGCCCTGTTTATTGGAATAGCCACTGCTTCTCCGCTGTTAAGCATCGCCTCTATCTGCGCGTTCGTGTCAGCATCAAATCCCTCTTCTATATCGCTTGCTGTGCTTAACAACCTGTACGCAAAAGTCAAGCCAAGTCCAAAAACAATGACTGCTATGATTAAAACAACAACGAAATTCACGCTTAACTGAATGGCAGCTTTCCTCATTTTAGGTTGACGGGTTTATGAATGACATTTTCTGAGTGAATATCTTTTTATAATCGCCGCGCTCAAGCCTGTTCTCATAAACAGGCTCTGGGGGGTCTCCTGACATTCCTGTCTGGATTCTCCTTGTGTACTCATAATCCACTTTTATTGAAACTGATTTTTCAGATTCTATCTCATTCATTGAGAAGCTTGGTTGTAAGGTAACAGAAAATGAATCACCTACAGAATTTAATTCTTCTGTGTTTGTGTATTGCCCTAAAAGAACCTCGTTCTCTAAAAGCTGTATTTTTGTTATTTTTACAGGAAACACCAAGTCTGGATGGTCATTCTTTAACTCGAATTCTAGAGTTATTGAGTCCTTATTAATGTCAAACGGCTGGTTAAGCGTTGTTATCATACCAATCTTAAAATAAGGTAATTGCCTTTCATCAAGCAGTGACATTGGCTGAACAACATTATTCTTCACTCTTGTCAAGCAGGTGTTTGCTGTGCTGCAAAAATATTCAACATGCTCGCTCGCGTCTCTTTCGCAAGGGCCACAATCACGTGCGCAGTTGCATTTGTTCTCACCTGATTCACATTTAAAATTACCACAGCAATTCGGCCTTAGTTCATAATTACAAAGTTTTGTCCCTGTTATGCATGAGTCAATTGTGCAGTCATTATTGTCGTTGCACTCCTCCTGAGAGCATGAGTATTCTCTGTCTAAATCAACAAAATTAAGTTTTGAACTGAACCTCTGCTGGAAATTATTCCTAATTACCATGTTGTCTCTTCCTGGAACAACCTGTGTGTACTCATAAAAAATTTTCATAGTTACGTATTGGCTTGACACAACATCCTCAAAATCATAATCCACAATTATCCTGTCTGAGATTTTGTCACCAATAAACCAGAACGTCCTACCAATATCTTTCTCGCCTAGGACGACGTCTTTTCCGTAGAGGTTTCCTATTAATTGCACTTTGCTTATTGTTGGGTTTATGAAGTTTGGCTGTATGTTTGTTAGTTCAGCCTCAAAAGTGAAATAGCTTGTTTTTGTGTTGAAAGGGTCTTCTATTTTTGCGCTTCCTGTTATTGAGAAGCCCCCAAGGTTTTGCGAGAACGCCAGCGGAACTTCTTTCACTGTTTTTGGGTCGATATCCCATTCGCAAACGCACCCAGCCATGTCATCCTTGCAAATATCAAAAGTGTCTGGGTTAATGCACTGCTCGCTTAAAGAGCCGTTCTTTTGGTTGCATGCAGGCTTGCAGTCTTCCGGACAAGAGCACCTTGTTTCTCCTGTTGCTGATTCGCAAATGCCGTTTCCGCAGCAGTTAGGAATTGGCGTTTTAGAGCAGTTATACTTTAAGCATTTCCCTGTGAAACATTCTCCTGACGGGCAGTCGGTGTCTTTGTCGCACACTTTTGGGCCTTTTGAGCATGATGCAAAAATCAGCATTATTAAAAGAACTGTCAGAAATAATAAAGCGTGTTTTGCCCTCATTGAAACACCTTAAAAAAAGTGAAAAAATAATTTTATTTGACGACCTCGTACTCCTTCACAATTATTATCAGGAAGAGAACGAGGACTATTGCTCCTGCAATCGTTATTGACAAGCCCTGCATTATCGGCTTTGCTGTTGCGATCATGAGCCAGAAGCCGTACGCCATTATGCCCATTCCAAGCCATAGGAACTTGTCAAGCACGAGCTTCATAATATCAAATTCTTCAGCCTGAGTTAGCCTTTTCTTCATCATAATCACCCTTATTCGACAGTTATGTAAAATGTTTCTGTCTTTGTGCCACAACCAGTTAAAGCTATCTGAGCCTGATAAGTGTCCGGGTTTGTGTCGCTGGCAATAGAAATCTGTATTGGTATCACTTGAACATCACCAGCATCTATACTTATTGTTGATGGCGCCTTAACAGTGCTTGACCCCCACGGCTGACTACCAATACCTGTGGCTGGTTGCGTTATAGTAAAAGTAGCAGTGCATGTTGAAGTTCCTGAGTTTTTAACCCCAAAATAGATATTTTTTGTTTTTCCTCTTTTTACATTCACTTCGTAAGCGTTCAGTTTTGCAACTTCTGTTGAGCTTTTCAAAGATTCAACCATTTCCTGCTTCATCTGGTCGGAAACAGATTCGAACTGCTCAGAAACGCCGCCGAACGTGTTCCTCATAAATCCCAATCCTAGGCCGAGCATGGTTATTGCTAGGATTATGACCACTATTGCGTTGATAGAAAGATTCAGGCTTGCTTTTTTGCGCATGCTTATTCACCTCTTTTCATTAATATTATACTATAAAATACTTTATTAAAACTATCACTTCACCTTTAAATACTTTTCGTAAATTTCAACAATAAAAACCTTTATTACCATTATATAATAGGTATATAACAAGTATTAGTTAGAAACAGTTAATATGTTGCAGCTGCAGGGCATTTTGTGGCTTGCGCGCTTCAAAGCGAGCCTTGCCGCGTCCAGGTTATTCTTATTCACTTTAAGCCTTATAAGTGTTTGGCCTTTTTTAACGCGGGCCGCAATCCCTATCGGCTTTCCAAAGCTCTTCTTCATTCCAGTGCTCATCCTGTCTGCGCCAGCTCCGCTTGCCAGAGGGTTCTCGCGAAGGATGTGGTGGGGGTAAATCATTATTTTCATCTTATAATTTGTTTTTCCGACTTTCTGGTCTAAAAGGCGGTTGCTTGTCTGCCTGGCAGACTCAATTGCGTTATGCCTTATCTGAATATCATCTTTTGAAACTAATTCAAGGGTTGTGTCAAACTCTGCTTTCTCATTACCCATGTCAAACCTCACAACGCGGCAGTTGGGGCTTGCCCTAACAAAAGATTTGTTCTTGAACTTTGATTTTCTAGTGTAAGGCCTTTCTATGTTCCTGTAGGCTGAAAATTTCCTTAATCTTGCCATTTTATGCAGAGGAAAGCTAACCTATTTAAAAACCTTTTGCTTATTGGTTTGGGGTTTCAAAGGGGCTAACCCTTTTGTAAAAATTAAATTTTTTATTATTTTTTATCCCAGTTTTTTATTCCTTGTTGGTAAAGTATTTATAGGAGTTCTTCATAAAAATCATATGATGTCACTTTTCATATTATTTGACATCCTTGAAAAAGGGGTGCAGAACAGGTATGTAATAGCATTAATATTATTCATAGTTTTTTTGTCTTTTGCTAAACTCCTGCTTTTTCTGAGCAAGACGCGCCTCCTTAAGCTGACAAAAAGGACAAAGACAAGAATTGATGACTTGATTGTTAAGAAGACGAACAAGCTTTTTTCATGGGTCATAATTCTCTTCGGCTTTAAGATTTCAGTAGCCTATCTCAAAATGCAAACTGTTTATGCCAAAAGCGTTATAGACCTAATTGACATATTAATAATTTTGCTATTAACAATTATATTTATTATAATAGGAGACATTCTTATCTTTAACTGGGGGCACAGGTTTTCTAAGAAGACCAAATCAGGAGTTCATGATGAGATAGTTCCGTTGCTGCAGGCTTTGAACAGGATTTTCTTTATAATTGTTTCCGGACTGATAATCATGAAAATATGGAATCTTAAGATTATCGGTGTGCTGACAAGCTTGGGCCTTGCGGGCGTAGTCATAGGTTTTGCTCTACGCGATAGCCTCAGCAACATGGCCGGCGGTGTCTCATTAATACTCGACCAGACTTTTAGTGTGGGAGACTTCATAAAATTAGAATCAGGGGAGATGGGGGAAGTAATCAAGGTAGGATTGAGGAGCACGAGAATAAAAACTTTAGATAATGAGCTAATGATAATCCCTAATGGTCCTTTGTCGATGAGCAAAATAACGAACTACGCAAAGCCGAACAACGCTTTAAGAGTTATTATTGAGGTCGGCGTTGTTTACGGCTCAAACATTGACAAAGTTAAGAAAGTCCTCCTAGACTCAATAACTGATATCAGCGGCATCCTTAAAAAGCCAGCTCCAGAGGTTTGGTTTGATAAAATGGCTGATTTCTCCCTTAACTTCAAGCTTTTGTTCTACATAAGGAATTATCGCAAGCGCTTCACAATAAAGAGCAAGGCAACATCCCTTGTTTTCAAGAGTCTGAAGAAAAACAACATTGAAATAGCGTTCCCCACAAGAACAGTTTACATGAAAAAGGCCTAAGCAAGCAGCTTTTCCCTAAGCTTCTCAACAGAGCTAATTGCGCCGTATTTTTTCTTGAAATCACCAAGCTTCTTATTGCCTTTTAGCAAGTCTTCTTTTGACAAGTAAATTATGATTTCTTTCCCAAACCTTTTTATCTTTTTGTAAAGCTTTTCCTGCTCTTTTAAAGGATATGTTTCTGTCAGGTCGAAGACAAAAATTATTTTCTCAGCCAGTAATTTCATAGCTAAGTAAGCCTGTTTCTCAATCGCGTTCATCTTCTCAAACCTGTTTAATGTTCCTGGCGTGTCTAAAAGCTGAATTTTGGTGTAGCCTCTCTTAATATAAGCTACATTGATGTTTTTTGTTGTGAAAGGGTACGAGTTTATTTCCGGCTTTGACCCTGAAAGCTTGAACATGAGCGTTGTCTTTCCAACATTTGGGAATCCTGCAATGCAGAAAGTTTTCAAGCCCGTCTTCACTGTTGGGAAACTCCTCATCACTTTTCTTGCCTCTTCAATTTTTCTTAGGTGCTTGTCAATCTGCTTAATAACAGATGTGGATCTTCCGAAGAATTCTTTTTTTAATGTTTGAACCTGCTTTACGGAAACTGCTTTCTTTATATCAGCAATAATCCTATTTTTTAATCTTGTGACTTGCCTTGAGGCCCACTGGACTGACCCAAGAGATTTCTTAACCTCACCATACCCCAATACTGTTTTAAAAAGCTCTAAATAAAATTCTGGCATTGAGTCAAGACTTGGAAAACCGGAAATAATCTCATTAAATTTTTGGTTTATCAAGCTTGTGAAACACTCCAACTTACATGTTGTTATGATTATCTCCCTCTCAAGACCTGGATTTCTCCTGTGCTTCTCCTTAAGAGCACTTGCTTTTTTCTTGGCCTTCTTCACAGCCAAATCTATGTAAAAGTCAGCATTCTCAACAGGCTTTATGTCCTGAAAGCTCATATTTACTTACTTTGTCTCAAGTGTTTAAATATATTTGCCTGCGCGGAGGAAAATTATTATAAAGGAAAAATTAGAGTTTATCATTAAAATATTGAGTTATGAATTAAACTTGAGAGAATAAACTTTTTCATACATATGTATAATTAAACATACAAACTATTATTGTGGTTAATTAGAAAATCAGAAAAACAAAAGATTTATCATTATTAACATATTATCTTCTGTTTTCAGGTTTTTAAACATCAGCAAAAAAAATTGTTTTAGAGGCTAAAATGGGAAATGACGCAACAGATGAGAAGATTGAGCTCGCAAAGAATCATTTTGGCAGGCTGCTTAAGGAGCAGCTTGAAAGAGTGAAAAAGATGAAAACTCAACAAGAATGGATTAATTATGAAGATGTCAACCCTATCAGGATAGGCGTTATCGGCGGAGACGGCATAGGACCTTACATTTGTGAGCACGCAAAAAACATCCTCCTGTTCCTGCTGAGAGAAGAAGCAGAAAAGAAAAAAGTAGAATTCGTTGACATCAATGGCCTTACAATTGAGAACCGCGCCAAGCAAAACAAAGCAATACCTGATGATGTCCTAAAAGAAATTAAGAAGTGCCACGTAATCCTGAAAGGACCGACAACCACTCCAAAAGAGGGCGACCCTTGGCCCAACATAGAAAGCGCAAATGTTGCGATAAGGCGCGAATTAGATCTTTTTGCAAACGTTAGGCCAGTGAGGATTCCTGAGAAGAACATTGACTGGGTTTTCTTTAGGGAGAACACAGAAGGAGCATATATTCTTGGAAGCAAGGGAATAGATGTTGATGAGGATTTAAGCGTGGATTTCAAGGTTATCACAGAGCAAGGCGCTGAAAGGATTATAAGGATGGCTTTCGAATACGCAAAAAAGAACAAGAGGAAAAGAGTTACTGTGGTGACTAAAGCAAATGTTATAAAATCAACTGACGGCAGGTTCTTGAGGGTTGCAGCAAAAATTGCTGAAGAATACCCCAGCATTAATTGGGACAGCTGGTTCATTGACATAATGGCTGCCAAGCTTTTAGATGCTGAGCGGGCAAGCCAGTTCGAAGTAATCGTCCTCCCAAACCTGTATGGTGATATTTGCACGGATGAGGCTGCTCAAATACAAGGTGGCGTAGGAACAGCAGGAAGCGCGAATATTGGGAAGTGTTTTGCGGTGTTCGAGCCGATTCATGGAAGCGCGCCGCGCATGGTGGAAGAAGGCAGGGCAGAATACGCTGATCCGAGCAGCGCAATCAAGGCTGCTGCCATGCTTCTTGAGCATATAGGTTATAATGAGCATTCTGAAAAGCTGAGCATGGCTTTAGACATCTGCGCTGAGTATGAGCAAAAAGTAAGAGTGACAGGCCGCAGCAGCGGCGCAACTGGAAAGGAATACGCAGCATACATAATGGAAACCCTTAAAAGACCGGACCTCAAAGAGATATGGGAAGGCTATCAAAAGACAAGGAACAGATAATTTTGTGCTTCATAAAAAACTTGCAGGTTTCTTTTAAGATACTGCTCATTTTAAATATGTGAACTTAATAATGGTTTGTAAAAATGGGAAAATGCACTTGCAACGGCGGAGCTTGCAGAGGAACCTGTTTAATGGTTGATGCTGGCGAACAGGGTTATAACCCACGCATTTATAGCGCGAGCCATACAATAACTTATGAGGCTTATTCTCAGAGTGTTTATTCAGCTTATAAATAGTTTTTTGCATCTTCTTTTTGCATAAAATATTTAAATAGAGCACTAATCCAACAGTTATTATCATGTTTTCAGCAAGTGTTAAGGAGGTATTATAATGGCAGAATTAAAATTAGTCATAAGTGATCCGAAAACAGGGAAAAGCTACCAGAAGGTTGTGAAGGACGCTGATGCAAAACCTTTCTTTGGGAAAAAAATAGGGCAGTCAATAAAAGGTGAATTAATAAACATGACAGGGTATGAGTTTGAAATAACAGGAGGTAGCGATTACTGCGGAATGCCCATGAGAAGGGACATAGAAGGAGCTGTTAGAAGAAAAATACTGTCTACTGCAACTATTGGCTTAAAAACAAAGGACAAGTGGATGCGCAAAAGGAAAAGGGTTGCTGGAAACACTTTCCACCCAAAATCAGCGCAGGTTAATCTTAAAATAATAAAGTATGGCAAGGCACCTCTGGAGGAGAAGAAGGAGGAGTCTTCTGCAGAATCAGCTTCAGCAGAAAAGAAGGAAGAGCCAAAAGAAGATAAGAAAGGATCTGCTCCACAAGAGGAGAAAAACCCTGCCGGAGAAGCGCCGCAGGCCAAAGAAGAAAAGAAAGAAGATAAGCCAAAAGAAGAGGCTAAGTAAACCAAATGCCAAAAGCAAAACCAGCTGAGCAGCCAGTAATAAACATTGGATTAGTTGGTCATGTTGATCACGGCAAAACAACCCTTACTGAAAGGCTTTCCGGAAAATGGACTGACACTCATTCCGAGGAATTAAAGCGCGGAATAACAATCAGGCTAGGGTATGCTAACGCCACTTTGCGGAAGTGCGAGAAGTGCAATGCTCCCTATTGTTACACTTCAAAAGAGGCTTGCCCGAAATGCGGCTCAAAAACAAAGGTTTTGAGATCAGTAAGCTTTGTTGACGCTCCCGGACATGAGTCACTAATGGCGACGATGCTTTCTGGAGCAACAATAATGGACGGCGCCCTACTCTTAATAGCGGCAAACGAGGAGTGCCCTCAGCCGCAGACAAGAGAGCACCTGATGGCCCTGCAGATTATTGGCGTGAAAAACGTTGTTGTCGTCCTCAACAAGATTGATCTTGTTCCTGAAGAAGTCATATTCAAAAGGTATGAGCAGGTTAAGGAATTTCTTAAAGACACGGAGTTTAAGGACGCTCCTATAATACCTGTTTCTGCGCAGCACAACGTTAACATTGACCTCTTGATTGAGGCAATAGAAAAACATATTCCTACTCCTCAGCGCGACCCAAAAAAAGATCCTTTATTCTTTGTTGCGAGGTCTTTTGACATCAACAAGCCCGGCACAGAAATAAAAGACCTTAAAGGCGGCGTTCTCGGCGGCTCAGTAAAGCAGGGCGTTTTTAAAATTGGCCAGGAAATAGAAATCAGGCCTGGCGAAATAAGGGAAGAGCATAACAAAAAGGTGTGGAAGCCGATAAAGACAAAAATAACAGGGCTGATGACAGGAAACACAAAAATTAAGGAAGCAAACCCCGGAGGCTCAATAGCGATGATGACAGAACTGGATCCCTCAATAGTGAAGTCAGACCAGTTTACCGGCGCAATGGTCGGCTTGCCAGGCAAGCTGCCACCTGTGTGGGATGAGTTCAAGCTCGAACCCCATTTGCTGGAGAGAATTGTTGGCTTGAAGTCAGAGCAGAACGTCGAGCCGATAAAGGTTGGTGAATTGCTCATGCTCAATGTTAATTCAGCTGCTACTGTTGGAATAGTAAGTAACATTGAAAAAAACACTTTTACTGCAAAGCTCAAGCTTCCAGTATGCACTGAAAAAAATGCTCGCGTAACAATTTCCAGGCGTGTAGGAACAAGGTTCAGACTTATAGGTTATGGAATAATAAAATAAAATTTGACAAATGCAAAACTATTTATATGACCTGCATTCTTTTTTTGCTTAAAATTTGATTAAAACTTAAATAAGAAGGGGGTGTTTTTATGAATCTTGTTTGGGTTTTTTTGGTAGCAATTCTAGCAATAGCGTACGTGGTTTACACTTTTATGAGGATAAGCAAGAAGCCGGAAGGCTCTCCTAAAATGGTTGAGATTTCTCAGGCAACCAGGCAGGGAGCAATGGCTTTTTTGAAAAGAGAGTACAGCATATTATCAATATTTATAATAATAGTGTTCCTTGTTCTGGGCTTCCTAATCAACTGGGGCACTGCAGTGTCATTTGTTATTGGAGCGTTATGCTCTGGAATAGCTGGCTACACTGGAATGCGCATAGCAACAAAAGCTAATGTTCGCACAGCAAACGCAGCCCAGAAATCATTAAACGAAGCTTTGAAAATCGCGTTTTCATCCGGCACGGTCCTTGGCTTGTGCGTAGTAGGCCTTGGCTTGATTGGAATTCTTATCGTTTACAAGCTCTTCGGTGATCCAACAATAATCTTTGGGTTCAGCTTCGGAGCCTCAAGCATAGCCTTGTTCGCAAGGGTCGGCGGCGGAATCTACACAAAGGCAGCTGATGTCGGAGCTGACCTTGTCGGGAAAGTAGAGAAAGGCATTCCTGAAGACGACCCCAGGAATCCTGCGACAATAGCTGACAACGTTGGTGATAATGTTGGCGACGTTGCTGGAATGGGAGCTGACCTTTTTGAGAGCTACGTTGGCAGCATAATAGCCTCAATGGCAATAGGCGCCGCTTTGTTTGGCGAGAAAGGAGTCTTTTTTCCGTTGCTTCTGGCGTCTGCGGGGATAATTGCCAGCATTATAGGCACTTTCTTCGTTAATGCGAAAGATGAGGCTCATATTCATTCTGCCTTGAGGAATGGTTTGCTTGTTGCAAGCGTATTGGTTGCGATAGCTGCATTTTTCATAAGCAGGAACGTTTTCGGAGACCTCAGCATATTTTGGGCGACAATTGCCGGTCTAGTCGCAGGCATATTAATAGGCCTCTTGACAGAGTATTACACCTCAGCGGATTACAAGCCTGTTAAGGAGATTGCAGAAGCAGCAAAGACAGGATCAGGAACTAATATAATAGAAGGAGTAGGCGTCGGAATGTTCAGCACCGCACTACCTATCATTGTATTATGCGTTGCAATCTTTGTAGCGTTCAAGGTTGGAGGGCTTTACGGTATTGCAATAGCAGCTGTGGGAATGCTTAGCACATTAGGCATAAGCCTTGCTGTTGATGCTTACGGCCCTGTGGCTGACAACGCAGGAGGAATAGTTGAGATGAGCGGCTTGGGCGACAAGATTAGGAAGAGAACGGATGCTCTTGACTCTGCTGGGAACACGACAGCAGCTATTGGGAAAGGTTTTGCTATTGGAAGCGCAGCGCTCACGGCTTTGGCGTTTTTTTCTGCTTACGCAACATCAACAGGCCTTGACGCGATTTCAGTTATGAAGCCTGAAGTGATAATTGGGCTGCTCTTGGGTGCGGCAATGCCTTTTGTCTTCTCAGCTTACTCCATGAAAGCCGTTGGCAAAAGCGCTTTTAAAATGGTGAACGAGGTCAGAAGGCAGTTCAAGGAGATTAAAGGGCTTATGGAAGGAAAGTCAAAGCCGGACTACGAGAAATGCGTTGATATAGCAACAGCAGGA
>RFII01000045.1 GCA_003695265.1 Candidatus Woesearchaeota archaeon
AAATACCTCAATAAGTTTAAATATTCATACTTTATTCTATTATTCCTATGGCATCGAGAGGTTTTTTTGAGTCAGTTCATTTCATATCGCATTTGGTTGTGATAAACTTGACTTTAGTCTTGGTTTATTTTCTTAGGTTTAACCAGCCAGTTCCAAGAACTAGTTTGGGGGTTCTTCTTTTCCTTTTCATTACTTTAATCGTGGTGTCTTTGTTGATTCTCTTTGACGTTTATTCCTTTTTCAAGAGGCTCTCAGACATCATTACTTATTATGTTTTCACTTCTGTTATAACCTTGTTCTTATTGTCGTTTATCGGATTTTTTGACTGGACTTTCAGGCTTCCGAGGACGATCACTTTTATGATTCCAGCAGCATTGTTTTTCACCTTATCCTTCACATCAATACTTGTCTTCAAGTTCTTTAAGCCGAAATACCGGGTTTTGCTGCTGGGAGAAAAAGTTCAGCTGGGGGAAAACTATGAGATAATAAAAAAAATCAGCAGCCTCTCAAACCTCAAGAAGGAAATAATCAAAGAAAAGGCTGACGTTGTTGTAATAGCAAAAAAGGACGTTTCGTATGACGAGCTGATCCGTAACCTGTTTGAATGCCACGACTTAAGCGTGCAGTTCAAAGTTATAAAGGAATTAAGGCCGTACGTTTTCAGCAGGGACGCTGATTTCGAGCACAACCTGATAAACGTTTACCTTGAGCCTTTAAAAGTGTACGAAAAAGCAATCAAGAGATTTATTGACGTTGTTTTTTCTGTAATTGCAATTGTTGTTTTTGCAATTCCCATGCTTCTTATTGCTGCGCTAATAAAAATTGACTCAAAGGGTCCTGTAATATACGCGCAGACCCGCATCACAAAATATGAGAAGAAATTTAGGCTGTACAAGTTCAGGACAATGATTAAGGACGCTGAGAAAAAGACAGGCGCTGTTATATGGGATAACGAAAACGACGCCAGAATAACAACTGTTGGCAGGTTTCTTAGAAAGTTTCACTTGGATGAGCTTCCGCAACTGTTTAATGTTCTGTCAGGAGACCTCTCCCTTGTCGGCCCAAGGCCTGAAAGGCCTGTTCTCTCTGATGAGTTCAACAAGAACATTTATTACTGGAAGAAAAGACTGTTGGTAAAAGCAGGAATGACAGGGCTTGCGCAGCTTTACTATTCAACAAGGTATTCTGCAGAAAAGAAAATCAGGTACGACCTTTATTACATTGACCATTACTCAATTATTCTGGACATAAAAATCCTGATAAAAACAGTTGTGAAAATAATTTTAAGAGAGTATTGATCAAATCTCTTTTGCATCGTCTTCTGAATGCACGTTTTTCCATTTCCCTGAGAATATGTAGCCAATGAGCTTTCCTTCTTTTGCTAGTTGGACAAAAAGATCCTTTTGCAGCGAGTAGTTTATGTCGCTTTTTGGAATATAACCAAACACTGTTGGCTCCGCAAACCCGATTAATATTGATGTGAGGTGGGTTTTCACATATTTTGGAGATTCAACGTACTCTGTTATCCTGTTGCCTTCTAGTTTGACAATCGAGGATTTCTTCCATTCGTGCTCAACGCCGGAGTAAACAACTAATGTGACGATGCCTTTGTTCTCGAGGTGGTATTTTTCAATCGCTCTTAAGTCAAGCTCAAAGTAGTGGTCGCACGGCACAAAAAGAAATGTGTTCCTTAGCTTGCTCCTCAGCAGCGAGAGTGTTTTTGCTGTTCCCAAGTGCTTTGTCTCCTCAACATAGACAATGCCTGTCTCGCCGATAACCTGGAATATTGCTGCAAGGATTTTCTTAGAGCCGATTATGAAGATTTGCTCAAATCCGCTGTTTCTCAGCTTGGAAATTATGTCTTCAATGAGTGTTTTGTCTTTTATCCTGATTAGTGGCCTGTAAATTCCTTTTTTTGTGAGAAGGTTTTGTGGCGGCCCGCCAGCCAGGATAACTGCGCTTTTCTTGTTCATGACAAAGTTCGTTATTATTTTCTCGATCAGCTCAGATCTTGAATTAACAACTTCCCTGTCCAGCCTTTCAAGCACTTCTTTGTCGATTGATATTGATATTCTTTCCTTTACCATCGTAATACTTAATTATTACAATAGTAATAACAACTTATTTAAATAAGTTTTGTTTTCCTTCCTTTATGGACAAAATCAAGGGAGTGATTATAAAAAAACTGGAAAAATACGATGATTACAGAGGATGGCTTTGCGAGGTTTATAGAAAAGATGAGGACGAAGTAAGGCCTGCCATGGGCTATGTTTCTTACACTAAATGTGGTGTTGTGAGAGGCCCTCATGAGCATAAGCGCCAGTCAGATTTTTTTGTTTTTGCCGGTTTTGGCGATTTTGAATTGCACATGTGGGACAATAGAAGAGATTCTGAAACATATAAAAACCATATGATGATTGTTGTCGGCGAATCAAACAGGTGCTCTGTTCTAATACCTCCTGGCGTTGTTCATGGTTACAAGTCAATAAGCAAGAACGGCAGCTTCTCAATAAACCTGCCTGATCAGCTGTACAGGGGCGAAGGGAAAAAAGGAGAGGTTGATGAGATAAGGCATGAGAATAACCAGAATTCAGAGTTTAAAATAAAATGAAGCTCTTAGTAACAGGCGGCTGCGGATTTATTGGAACAAACTTTATTTATCACATTCTCAGGAAATACAAAGATTACAAAATCATCAACCTTGATAAGCTCACTTATGC
>RFII01000046.1 GCA_003695265.1 Candidatus Woesearchaeota archaeon
AAGGGCATCCTACTTACAGGGATTACAGGTTGCGGCAAAAGCCTTTGTGTATTGGCTATTGCTTCAGCCTGGAAACTTCCACTTGTAAGAAATTGTAATCTTATCATAATTTTCTTACAATCTTCTTAACACCCTTTACCGAAACCTATTTAAATACGCCTAATTTTCTCACCGCAATAATGGCAAAACAGACAGTGGAAGCTCTTATTGAAGGAGGTAAAGCAACGGCAGCGCCTCCATTAGGACCAGCTTTAGGCCCTTTGGGAGTTAATATAGGCCAGGTCGTGGCTGACATAAACAAGAAGACAGCCTCTTTTAAGGGAATGCAGGTTCCTGTCAAAGTAGTTGTTGATTCTGATACTAAAGAATATTCTATTAGCGTTGGAACTCCGCCTGCAAGCGCCTTGATTAAGAGCGAGGCAAAAATTGAAAAAGGCTCAGGCAACCCGAAAATGGACAAGGTTGCTGACCTTAAAATAGAGCAAGTCATAAAGATCGCAAAAATGAAGGAGGACTCACTGCTAGGAAAAACAACCAAGGAGAAAGTGAGAGAAATCATCGGGACGTGCAATTCCATGGGTGTAATGGTCGAGGGCAAGCCTGCAGTGGAAACATTAAAGGATATTGAAAACGGCGCTTTCGCAAAAGAGATAGCAGAAGAAAAGACAGAGCTTTCTGCTGAGGAGCTCAAAGAATTAGAGGAGGAGAAGAAGCGCCTTGAGGAAGAGATGAAAGAAAGGAGAGAAGAGTTCCTAGCAAAAGCAAACGAGATAATAGGGCAGATGAAAGGTAAAGAGCGCGGCCAGATAAAGGCTAAATTAGTTGAGGCAGGAATTCCAACTCCCATAATTGATGAGCTGCTGCCTGAAGAAGAGAAGAAAGAAGGCGCTGCTCCGCAAAAAGAAGGAGAAAAGCCTGCAGAATCTTCAAAAGAAGAAAAGAAATAACTTTGATTTCTTAATAATCCTTATTTAATCTGTTTTGTCTTATAATATTTTATTTTGTTATTGTTTAACAGCTTAAGAATTCTCTCTTTTTCTGCACCCAGTCCTTTCCAGTCCAAGAGCGCAAAATCAACTTTCTCAACTGTTTTCTCAACAGCCTGCTTCAGCATTTCCTCGTCAAAGTTGTGCAGGTTGTACTTAGGGCATATTTGGCCGAGAGCAACATCTGTCTCTAAAATAATGCGGTTGAAGCTAGGGCATGTGTGCAACCCTCCCAAACCAATCGCAACTCTAAAGTAAGGGGTGTCTTTCGAGAAAGTATTAATAAGGGTTTTCGCGATTATTTCTCCTGCAAGAGGGTCTTTCCACTGCTTCTCAGATGAGCCTATTTCAATGAAGAAGCAGGGCTTTTCGATGTAAGGACCGTGGTGAGTAACCTCATTAACAATATCATAATCAGTGTCTTTGCCAAGCTTGTAAAGCTCTTGGTAAGCGACTTTCATTATCGAAGCAGGCGCTGGAACTAGCTTTCTGTCGCGGCCGCCGAGCTCTGCCTTCCCCCAATTTCCCTGGACGTGAACGCTCAAAGAATTAATCCCTGACCTGGCCCTATGAGTAGTGGGGAAAACAAAAAGGTCAGCTTCAACCCTCTTGTCATAGTCCTCGCAGTCAACGCACCTCGTGTTTGTTGTGTAAATAAAAAGCTCGTTTGTATGAATCCCTGCCTTTAGAACAGGAACGCCTTCAAATTCTTCTCCAGTCTTTTTAAAATTGTATACTTTCAAAAGTTTATCTTTTATGTTAAGGCCAGCGTAATCAGGCGTTGTAATAATTAAAGCTATCTTCATAACAAGAATTGTTAAGGCGTTTTATATAAAATTTGTGTAATTGAGCACATAAAAATTTATATATTAGCAAGTCCCAAAAAGAATATGCAGCACAGTGGTATTACAGTAGTGATTAAGCGCTTCTCCTTCTTGTTTCTATGTTATGAGGGTGGTAAACACTGAGAAAAAGAATTATAATAGGCGCAGATGAATCAAACCACGGCCGTTATCCAGAGGTTCTTGTGGCAGTAAAAAGTTGCTTTCCAGAAGACGCCGCAATAGGGCATTACCCAAAAGTGAGGAGAGAACCTAAGTGGAGATTGATGCGAGCCAGGGATTATCGCTTTACGCTTATTATGAGGAATGATATCGAGCTTGTCAGGCCAAGGTATGAGGAATTTGAGCAGGCCCGAAGACATGTTGTTGCAATAGCTTACGGAACACTAATAGAAGCGCTTCTTAAGAATGAGGAGAAAAAGGCAAAGGTGATTGTTGATGGGGAAATGCCCGGCATTGAATCCCTTATAATAAATCATTTATCAAAGCTGAACGGAAACAGGCCCAGCGTTGTTTTTCAGGCAGACGCAGACAGGACATACCCAATAGTGAATTACGCGGACAATATCGCGTGGTGGATTTACCAGAAGCAGCGCAGAGGAGAAAGCTTGCAGAGGTGGAAAGAAAAAAAGGTGCGCTTTGAATTAGAGGATTTACTTTAAGCCCTAAATTCCTGCCAATGCCATGTGAATAGCTATTTTTAAGTATTCTTTTCTTGTGAGCTTACCGCGCGTAAGCCCGCTGATGATGTCCTTGTCATCTGGCCGCGCCTTAATAGCAGCTGTTTCTATAGGCAAATCCTCTTTAATCATTGCCTCAACAACATCTTTTGGGTACTCAAATCCAGGAGAAAATCCAAACGAAATTTTTTTTCCATCATAGATCGCGCAGCACGCAAAATTAACAAAACCTGTTGCCGTGTTTTTCATTATTACAACACCGCTAGCAATCCCCACAGAATAAGTCGTATCTTTTCCAAAGGCTTTTTTTGCCAGTTCTGCGGCGCTTCTTATAAGCTCCTGAAAGTCATGAATCCTCTCAGGCACAGGCCCAGCCTCAACAGTTTTTATCCTGAAAAACCTGAACATTGGGTATTCCCTAACTATTTCCTGCACTGCAGAAAGCTCTTTGGGATTAGCCAAAGTTATTATTCGCGGTTTTGCGCGCCACGGGCTTTCTTCCATGAATAGAACAAATCAATCCATATTTAAATAATTTGTCATTGCCTGTAGAACTCTGCCGCCTTTTCAGGAGGCATTATGTTGATGTAAGTGTTGTTGCCCAGCTCAAATCCAGCCCATTTCGTAATTCTTGGAGTTACTTCAATGTGAAAGTGAAAGTTTTCTGGGTGGTAATGCAAGTAGTAGTTGTAGGGCGCGTTAAGCCCTTTAAGCTTTGCCAAAATCTTTTTAAGCAGTTCTGCAAGCGCTTTTAGCTGAGCGTCATCAAGGCTTGTTATTGATGGAAGATGAGATTTTGGCATGAGCCATATCTCAAAAGGAACTCTGGAGGCGTAAGGGCAGAAAGCAATTGCGTGCTCGTTCTCATAAGCCCTTCTCTCAGAATCTTTCTCAGCACTTATTATGCCGCAGAAAGGGCATTCCCCAAACTTTTTGTACGCGGCAAACTCCTCTTCAACAAGGGGTGGTATTATATTATAAGCTACTATTTGCGAATGTGTATGCACTATGGAAGTTCCTGCTTCTGAGCCGTGGTTTTTGAAAACAGAAACGTATTTCACGCCGCTTCTTTTGCTCAGCTCTTCAGTCCTTTCTTTGTATATTTTGAAAAGCTGAAAAAGGTCTTCTTCGCTGAGATCCCATAATTTTTTTTCATGCTCAGGCGTTTCAACTATTACTTCGTGCTGTCCGAACGCAGACGCGAAAGTAAAAAACGTGTTGTGCGTCATAACATCAGGGTTTCCTTCATTTGTGACAGCGGGGAACTTGTTAGGAAACCAGCGCATTTTCCATGAGGCACCATTAGGAATCCTACCTATTTCTTGAGGCGTTGTTTCCTCATTGCCAGGGCAGAAAAAGCACTTGCCGACTTTTTCTTCTCCTTTTTTTTCCTGCTTGAACTGCTCAGGCCTTTTTCCCCTGCCCTCTGCTATTATCACAAACCTTTCTATTAAGTAATCCTTTCTCAGCTCGTTCATTTTTTCAATGCCATGTTATGGGCTTCTATGTAATAATCTATAAAATTGTTCCAGTCTGCTAGAGTGCTTAACTGCTTTGCAGCTATTTTTTGCTGAACTCTTTGGTTCCTGTTCAACTGCATGTACTGGTAAAGAATTTTGAAGAATTCATCAACAACCTCATCTTCTGGTTTTCCCATCCTACGCAGGACAAAAATACCCTGCTGGACAACAGCGTTTTTCATTAAGAATCTGCCGAATCCTGCCAAGTCCGTTGTTAAGGATGGAACCCCCAAGGCAGCAGACTCGAGAGGAGTGTACCCCCAAGGCTCGTAATAGCTTGGGAAAACCCCAAAATGGCACCCACTTAACGCGTCATAATAAGAGAGGTTTAAAAGGCCGTCAGCAGGAGTCAAGTAGACAGGATAATAAATCACTTTAACCTTGTCATCCTCTTGATTGTCTAAGCCGGCTTGGTACAATGACTGCAGGATAGGATCATGCTCCTTGTCTGAGATGTCATGTGTGAGGAGCCCAGGCACGCCAGGACACTTGAACTTTATTCTAAGCCTCTTAGCCTCTTTCAGAAAATCTTTTGTGAAAATTGTTGATGAAAATTCCTTAATGATGTTCGGCGATTCTGGGTTATAGCACATAATCCTGTCGGCTATCTGGCTGCTAATCCTGCTCTCGTTCTCCCTTACAAAATCAAGTATTTCACGATATGTTATTTTGTGGTCGATCAACGGCTGGCTTACCTTGAAAACATCTCTTGGTATCCAGAAAAAAACTATTATTGTTTTGTTGGAATTCTCGTTTTTCAGCCTTTCGTTAAGCTTCTGCAAGGCTTTAATGAAAATGTCTATTCCCTTGTTCTTGAACTCGTACCTTCCAACTATGAAAAAAGTGAGGGACTGCTCAATATCAAAAGAGTAATGTGGATAAAAATAATATCTTATGAATTCGCGAATCTTCTCACGGTTTTTTTGGTGAAGCAATGATGCCTCCTCAAATGTGGGGAAAAGCTCAGAATCCAAACCGTTCAGGACTAATATGTCTGCTTTCCTGCCCAGGATTTTTTCTGCTTCCATTGAAGTTATCTCGCTTACTGTAGTGAAAACGTCTGCTGTCTTCGCGCATGCCCTCTCCAAGAGAAACTTGTCTTGCACGCCTGAGGCGTACGCCTCCTTCTCTGGATTCATGTTTTTCAGCTCATTGTACAAGTCCCTGCCAGCTCCTGCTATTGCCCTGCCGAGCATTGTCGCGTGAGTCGTGAAGACAGTCTTAACATGAGACTTGGCGTTTTTCAAGTAGAGAATCGCTGCTCCTGAGAGCCACTCGTGAAAGTGCCCAACTATTTTTTTGCCGCCGTTTTTCTGGCCGAACTTCTCGATGAGCTTTCCAACGCACCATGCCCAAACAACAGGGTTAGTAAACCAGGAGTCAGATTTAAGAGAGTCCACTTTGTGAAGACGCCAGAGCTCTCCCTTGATAAAGTCTTGATGCACTAAGTGGCCTTGAAAGTCTATAAGTATTGTTTTTGGATCTCCTTTTATCTGCCAAGTCCCGTAATGGCAGTGTATTCCCTCGTTTCCAAGCTCGTTGAAAATTTCTTTAAGAATTTCAGGAGGGTCTTCTTCCTTGAGCTCCAGCATTGCCTTGTCCTGGAAATAAGGACCCACCAAGAAGTAATTAGGATAATTTTCTTTCATAAGCTTTGCTTTTGACTTTATGACAGTGTAAATTCCGCCTACTTTGTTGCATACTTCCCATGATGCCTCAAACAAATATTCAGCTTCTGCTTTCATTTTTTATAATACTGCCAGCACCCTCTCAATTATTAGCCCTAGAAGCAGGCCAAAAACCATGCCGTAAAAAAACTCTTTTGCCCTGTACATTAAAAGTTCCTCAATGTGGTCAAGAGGAGGCAAAAACTTGTTTCTTGGCATTGTGCCGTGAATCTTGACATGAGTTAATTCGTGAACCCTTCTTTCAATAACTTTTGCCAGTGCTGAGCGGTCCTTTGCGCGCAAGACGCGCCTTGCAAGAACTTTATCACCCACCACTTCATCAATCCAGGTTGCGAAGTCGTTCTTGTCTTTTGTGACGTGATGCTTAAAAATATCATCATTAACTACGTCCAGCACTTCTGCCAAGGCCTCAATATTCTTTATGCGAGGCCCTTGGTAAAGGTGAAAAGACTTTTCATCATCTATTATTCTCAAGTATTTCCTTGCTTCCTCTGGTGAGATGTCTTCCATTTCAGCCTCACTTGAGCAGTCTCTCTATTATGTACATGAAGATTGTTTTCTGCGTTTCGTGCATGCTATGGCTGTGGAGTATTCTCTTTGCAAGCTCAGGCTCTTTTATGCTGTGCTCTATCCACGCGCTAAAATCATTCCTATGCTCGTTCACGTGGTGCCTGAAAACGTCGTAATGCATTTCATCAAGCCTTAACGCAAGGTCAAGAAGGTTTTTTAGAACAACGCCGTCGGCGCAGTGGAAATACTGCTTTGCAGGCACGTTCCTCAAGAAATCCTTTTTTGAAGCCTTTGCCGGCTTCGCAGCCTTTTTTGTCTTTTTAGCAGATTTTTTAGTAGATTTCTTTTCCACTCTGGCTTCACCCCTTTTTTATGGATTCATAATTTTATGCCTTCACAGCATTTGTTAAAGCGTTTGCCTTTATTAAATTAATCTTTTTGAGCCTGTAGCGGAGGTCATTAAGTATGTTCATGAACGCAATGAATGATTCGTAAGGAGAGTCGTACGGGTTGAAGTACTTGTGCACGTCTCCGTCAGAAAACCACTTTGTGCACATGTAATAAAAGTGGTCGCTTATTTGGAGTTTTCTCCAGTCTTCCAGGAGATCCTTGTCCTTTGACTTCTTAATGTCCTGCTCTAGGCTGTAAAGTTCTTTTATCGCGAATTTTTGCATGTCGTTTCCGAGCCATGCGCTCAAGTCTCTTTCCATATCAGCCCATGATATGGTGAATGGAACGTCAAGCTCTCCTACTGGTTCATAACTTTTTATAACTTCGCTTGGAGTCTTGAAATTATTGTCAGGGTGCTTTAGTATTTCTTTCGGCAGGTTTTTTAGGAAATGGAAAATTCCTGTGTCCTGCCATTGGTGCTCTCCGAAAGTTTCATAATCCATGAAAAGGTTCACTGTGTTTCCGTTGCCATTAATAGCATTAATCCATTGGGCAAATTTTCCTGTTGTTAAAGGCCATTCTTCCCATCCTTTGTTTGAGAACCTGAAAGCAATGTCATCGCTGAGCTTGTAATTCTTCAATAGTAGTCTGATGTTTTTTGTGTTAATCGGCCTGTAAACGAAGTTTGGCGATCTCCATCCTAAGACGCGGTCTGCGCCCTCTGCAAGTATTCCTTTAAAGCCTAACTCATCCATCATTGCTGCCAGTTCGTTGTTGTAAGTTAGCTCTGTATTCCTGAAAACAGTTGGCGTCTGTTTGAAAAGCCTTCTTATGGCGTTTTTATGGAGGTTAACCTGCTGAACGAATTCTTTTTTAGAGTAGAGGAAAGACAATGAGTGGTAATAAGTTTCTGATAGGAATTCAACGCAACCCGTGTCTGCAAGCTCTTTGAAGCTGTCAAGGACTTCTGGCGCGTATTCCTTAAATTGCTCTAAGGCAACTCCTGTTATGCTGTAAGTTATTTTGAAGCGTCCTTTCATCTTGTTTATTAGATAAAGCATTAAATTGTTTGTTGGAAGGTAGCATTTCTTTGCTACTTTTCTCATAACCTCATGGTTCTTTTTGTCATTATAGTAATTGCTGTTGTGACCTATGTCAAACACTGTGTATTGCCTCAGCCTGAAAGGCTGGTGAACCTGGAAGTAAAAGCAAACGCTAACCATTTTGCACCCCGCTAAAAACGCTTGTGTAAGCTTTAATGCATTTGTCTGCTGAGTTGTCCCAGCTAAAAGTTTTTACTTCTGCAACGCCGTTCTCGACCATGCATTTCTTAAGCTGCTGATACTTAAGCACTGCAAGGATTTGGTCTGCCATCCTGTCAATGTCCCAGAAATCCACTTTGAGGCAGTGGCTCAGCACTTCTGAGACGCCTGATTGCTTTGAGATAATTACTGGAGTGTTGTTTCGCAACGCTTCCAAAGGTGTTATTCCAAAAGGCTCGGAAACTGATGGCATGACGTAAAGGTCTGCCATCGAGTAAGCGCGATCAATATCCTTTCCCCGGAGAAAGCCGGTGAAGAGGAATTTATCCGCGATTCCGAGCTGCGCGGCTTTCTCGATGATGAACCCATGCATGTCACCAGAACCAGCCATGACAAAGGTGACATTTGGGTTCACATCGAGCACACGCTTAGCTGCATACAAGAAATAATCAGGACCTTTCTGCAAAGTAATTCTTCCAAGAAACAGAACAATTTGGTTTTCTTTGCTTATTGGAGATTGTTGCTTATTAAAGTAAGAGTCATTAAACGCAACCGCGTTGTGAACAACCTCTATTTTTTTTGGGTCAGCAGCGTAATATTTAATAATCATGTTTTTTGTGTAATTGCTCACAGTTAGTATTTTGTCTGCTTTTTCCATGCCTTCTTTCTCAATTTCATAAACGCCTTGGTTTATTCCGTTCCCTCCTGTCCTGTCGAATTCTGTGGCGTGAACATGAATGACAAGCGGCTTGTTGGTCAGCTCTTTTGCATTGATTCCTGCTTTATAGGTTAGCCAGTCATGAGCGTGAATAACGTCAAATTCTTCTGTTTTTGCTATTTCCTTGATTTTCTCCGCAAACCTAAGAACCTCTTGGAACAGGTTTTTTCCATAGATCAGTCCTTTTTTTCCTTTTCTCTGCCTCATAATTATTTCATATTCGGCAGGATCAGCATAGGCGTAGAGTGATGAGTCAATTGCTTTAAGCCTGAGTTTTTTTGAGTCAGCGCCAATTATCTTAAGGCGTTCCTGTGGAGAATCATCATCAATTTCTATAGGCAGAACAAAGGTGACATCAATCCCTTTTTTTGCAAGGCTTCTTGCAAGGCCCTCGCACGCAACACCTAATCCTCCTTGGTTGTAAGGCGGGAATTCCCAGCCAAGCATTAACACTTTCACTTTTTCTGCCCCTAAACTAATTAATTTTTTGTCTAAGCCAGAGTTAGACTGTTAGTCAATAATCTACCACCCGCTAAGCAAAGGTGAAATGATAGTATTTGATGCAGCTTGCTTAAAATTTGGCCGAGGCTGCTTTATATATTTTACTTAGTACGTGACAGTGATTACACACAAAAAGAAATAAGACTCAGAATATGATTTATAATTAATTAAATATTTAATT
>RFII01000047.1 GCA_003695265.1 Candidatus Woesearchaeota archaeon
TGTTTTAATAAATCAGATAACACGCTTAGAGGTGTTTTTTCGTTCACGATAGGAGGAGGATCAAACATCACATCATTTACTTTCATATTAGAAGATGATTCCTTTAATATTGAGTTTAAGATTGATTTCTCTGATATCATTCCAACAACTCTTTTGTCATCAAGCACAGGCATCTGAGATATTGCATATTTCTTCATTTTTTGAATGGCTTTCTTTATAGGGTCTTCAGGGCAGACAAACACAACATTTTTAATCATTATTTTTTTTGCAGTAATCTCCTTTGAAGTCCTCAAGCTTTTTAATGTGTTAATAATAGCTGTTGCTTTTGAATAAGTCGGGTCAATGGATCCTGCTTCGATCTTTGCAATCAATGACTGGGACACACCAGCTTGCTTTGCAAGCTCTCCCTGGGTTAAGCCAAGCTTCTTCCTAAGCTTCTTAATCTCATTTATGGTTATCATGGCAGACAATAATTATTAATTGTATTTATTCTTATCGCATTTATTCCTATTGGAATTTTCTAAGTAGAAAATATTATAAATAGATTTGTTACGACTACACTCTAAAAACACAAATAAAAATTTTATGAGGAAAAAATGGGAAACGAAACATACTTTATCACGAGTGAAAGCGTTACAGAAGGTCACCCTGACAAGATCTGTGATCAAATAAGTGATGCAATTCTTGATGAGATGTTAAAGCAGGACCAGAATTCAAGAGTGGCTGTTGAGTGCCTGACAACAACTGGGCTTGTTGTTGTTGCTGGGGAAGTTACAACTCAAGGTTATGTTGATATCCAAAAAGTGGTTAGAAGAACATTGAAAGAAATAGGTTATACTGATCCGCGTTTTGGGATTGACTGTGAGGATGCTGGAGTTCTGGTATCAGTGCATGAGCAAAGCCCGGACATTGCCATGGGAGTTGATTCTAGAGATGATAAGGATCAAGGAGCAGGAGACCAGGGAATGATGTACGGCTTTGCGTGTGATGAAACACCAGAATTAATGCCTTTGCCAATCGTTTTGGCGCATAAGCTCACTTTGAGGTTGTCTGAGGTTAGAAAAAAGAAGATTCTTGGTTATCTCGGTCCTGATGGCAAGTCTCAGGTGACTGTTGAGTACTTTAAGAACGGAAAGCCAAAAAGGATTGAAGCAATTGTAATTGCTAACCAGCACACAAAGGATATTTCTATAAGCAGATTAAGGAGAGAAATCTTCAGCAAAGTGATTAAGCCTGTGTGCGGAAAACTTATAGACAAAAAAACAAAGATTCACATAAATGCTACTGGAAGATTTGTGATTGGCGGTCCAGAAGGGGATTCAGGAGTTACAGGAAGAAAAATAATAGTTGACACCTATGGTGGTGTTGGAAGGGTTGGAGGAGGCTGCTTCTCAGGAAAAGACCCTTCTAAGGTGGACAGGTCTGCAGCTTATATGGCAAGGTACATTACCAAGAACATCGTTGCAGCCGGATTAGCAAGAAGGTGTGAAGTCCAATTAAGCTATGCTATAGG
This sequence comes from Candidatus Woesearchaeota archaeon, assembly GCA_003695265.1. Classification (GTDB taxonomy): domain Archaea; phylum Nanobdellota; class Nanobdellia; order Woesearchaeales; family J072; genus J072. Next base: position 1,514 of record RFII01000047.1, read on the forward strand.
AGTTCCAGAGCCAACCTCAGTTTATGTTGATTGTTTTGGAACAAACAAAGTTCCTGAGGACCTTATAATATCTCTTATAAGAAAGCATTTCCCACTTAGACCAGCAGCGATAATAAACCATCTTAAACTGAAAAGGCCTATTTACAGGAAAACTGCTGCTTACGGTCATTTCGGAAGAAGAGATCCTGATTTCACATGGGAAAGAACAGACAAAGCACAGATTCTAAGAAAGGAAGCGGGCTTATGACAAAGTTTTTATAATCTCTTTTTCTGCTTTTCTCTTATGAATGTATGCATAAAGACTTACGGCTGCTCATTGAACCAATCGGATTCAGAGGCGATTGCAGGATTATTGGTGGAGTCAGGCCACTGCATTGTTGAGGAGGAGAATGCGGATGTGTTTATAGTCAATACCTGCATGGTTAAGGGTCCTACAGAGACAAAGGTTTTGCGCGAGATTAAGCGGTTAGACAGGCTTAAAAAAAGCATTGTTGTTGCTGGCTGCCTGCCGCAATCAAAGCACGGCCAGGAAAAGCTTAAGAAATTCAGCATTGTTGGACCCAGCCAGATAGGAAGAATCATTGAGGCTGCAGAAAAGACGCTAAATGGGGGAAAAGTAACTTTCATTGATGAAAGCCAGGACACTGAGCGCGTAAAATACCCTGTCATCAGCAAGAACAAGGTAATCAGTATAATACCTATAAATAGTGGTTGTTTGGGAGCGTGTAGTTTTTGCATTGCAAAAAAAGCAAGAGGAAACCTTGTTTCTTATCAGAAAAAGGACATAATCAGCCAGATAAAGAAATCTGTTTTTTATGGCGCAAGAGAAATATGGCTTACCTCCCCGGATACTGCTGTTTACGGCAAGGACATCGGAACAAATATTGTCGAATTGCTTGAGGAAGTGACTGGTTTAAGGGGTGGTTTTAAAGTAAGGCTTGGAATGGGAAACCCTGATTACATCCTAAAAAACTTAAAGGGTTTAATCAATGTTTTTAAGCATGAGAAAATGTTCAAGTTCTTGCATGTGCCAGTACAGTCAGGAAATGATAAGGTTTTAAGAGAAATGCTTAGGCCTTACTCTGTTTCTGACTTCAAAAAAATTGTTAATTTATTTAGGAAAGAGATCCCTAACATAACAATAAGCACAGACATTATCTGTGGCTTTCCGACAGAAACAGAAGAGCAATTCAATGACTCCTTGGCACTTGTAAAGGAGATTAAGCCTGATGTTCTCAACATATCCCGATTTTGGCCAAGACCGAACACAAGGGCAGCTGAGCTAAATCAGCTTCCCGGCTCTGTAACAAAAGAAAGGTCTCGCAGGCTCTCAAAGCTTTTTGAAGATATATCTCTTGAGAAAAACAAAAAATGGGTTGGTTGGCAGGGTAACATAATAATTGATGAGCTCGGGAAGAATAACACATTTATTGGCAGAAATTTTGCTTACAAACAGGTTGTTATAAAAGGAAACTTTAATCTTGGTGATGAAATAAGTGTGAAAATAACTGATGCAACAAAGAATGATTTGCGCGCAATTATGCTAGATAACCTAATCCTTTAGCTGTTAAATAAATCAGATAAGCAGCTATTCCAAGGATTATCACCCAGATTACAGCTTTGAAGCCCATAATTCTTATTATTTAAGAATAAGTATTTAAGTTTTTGTTTTAGAAATACTCTTTTTCAATCTTTTCTGCTACAAAGCCATAAACCCTTTGCCTTGACTCCCCGCTTATGCTTGGCAAAAGAACAATACCACCTGAGCCGTGCTCTCTCCCACCGCCGTTGAATATTCTTCCAAGCCTTGGAAGGTCAAGTTTTGTGTCTGACTGTTTTTTGAAGATTATTTCTCCTGTCTCAAAAACAGTTGCTGCGAGATCAGCTTCAGGAAACTCGCTCAAGAGGTAATCTGCTCCTGCTTTCATGTAAAACAGCTTGTCTGCTATGCTGATGACCATTTTTATACCATTTATCCTTATTAATTCCGCGTTCTTTATCATTCTTTCTTTTGCAGGTCCTTCTTTTTCCTTGTATTTGGCCACTGCCTCTCTCAATGTTTTTGTTCTTAAGTTTCCTGATGCGATTTCCCTTATTATTTGCATTCTTTTATAATTTGCTTGCACTGCATTCTCAAGAAGTATTACGTCTGGGTTTTTCTCACCAAAGTCTGATTGGTGTGCGAGCTGAGAAAGTGTTATAGCATATTCATCTCTGGGAAGAAATCTTTCTTGAACTAATTCTGTGGTGCACTTTCTTGGGTTTAATGTGAGCTCAATAAATCTTTCTAAAGACCTGTCAGAATGAGACCAGTCATGGTGGTCAAACCATTCAACACTTATTTCTTTCTCTTTAAGTTTTCTAAACTCTGGCTCCAGCGCGTTTAATGTTGCGTTGTAGCCAGTGTCCCCTATTATTAACCTACCTTCTTCAACTCTAAGATTTCTCACAACATCAACTATATTTGCATAGGTTATCTCAACGTTTTCTACTCTTGGACCTCCAAGCAAGTGGGTTCTTCTCATAACAGCATGGCTGAGCAAGCCGTCCAAATCGTCTGTGTGTGCCAAATAAGTGATGCTCTTCATTATCAACCAGTTGATTTTTTTTAACTTTATAAAACTTACTATTACATAACCACTATTAAGTAATATCAATTTTAAGTAATATTAATTACAGTTTTTTTGCATATTCATAAGAAAGTCTGAAATACTTTATCATCTCATTATTGATGCTTCTTAACTCTTCTGGGTCTGTGTTTGGGTCATTAATCCTAAAATAATTGATTTTAGCCCTTACAAAAGCCCTGTAACACTTATAAAAATCAATTAATGACCTCAACTCTTCGTCATTGCTGAAATGTATGTAATAATCAACAAATCTTCTTGAGAGTTCTTCAAAGCTCAAATAGTCTAAGTCCATTGCCAGAAAAGCAACGTCAGATGCAGTGTCAGAGTAAGCAAATCTTCTGTTGAATTCTATGCAGTCAACTATATGAATTTTATCAGTTATGAATATGTTTGACGCGTGCAGATCACCATGGCACCTTTTTATTCTGCCTTCGCGAACACGCTTTTCAAACAAATCTTTCTTATCTTTGATAAACTTGTTGACAGCCTTTCTTATTTCTAAAATTTTATCTTTGCTGTATAAATGCTGGTCTTTTACCTGCTCAAAGTTTTCATCCCAGTTTTTTCTGATAACACTAAGCGATCCATAAACATCAGTGTCTTTTGATGAGCTAAGCTTTGAATGGAATTCTGCTATTATCCTTGCAATATCCTTTATTTGTTTCTCAGAAACTTCATTGTTTAACAAGAGATTCCTCATAATTCTTTCTTGTGGAAGTTCAAGCATTTTCACAGCGTAGTCTATTATTTTGCCTTTCCCACTTATCCTTAAGTCAGATGTTATTGGAACAACACCTAGGTATATCTCTGGTGCAAGCCTCTTGTTCAGTGCAACTTCTTGCCGGCAGAAATGCTTCCTCTTATCAAGTGTTGTGAAATCAAGAAATCCAAAGTTCACAGGCTTCTTTACTTTGTAAACATATTTTCCTGTCAGAAAAACGCAGGATATCGCTGTTTGAACAAGCTTTATCTGTTTTGGCTTCTCAGGGTAAGAATTGGGTTTCATCAAGGCGTTAATTATCCTTTTGGTATGCTCCATTTGTTCTTACAGCTTTATCTTTTTTGCTTTCTCAGAAATAATAGCGCTGTTGCCTGTTGGGTCCTCAAGGATGAGCTTTGCCTTTTCTTGCCCCCATATGATTCTCGTAATTTTCTTAAGGAGATTCTTTGCTTTCTTCTTTTCAGACTTTTCTTCTGCGTCATCCCTTATCGTTTCTATTTGCTCTTTTATTCTCTGGAATATGCCTTCAACATTAGTAACGTAACCGTCTGCAGATGGGCCTGGAGAAATAGTTCCAACATGAGGTATCTTAACAGTTGCTTCGCTTGACTTAACAACCCTTATTTTCATGTCATCTTCTTTGCTTATTTCTAGTTCATACTTGCACGGCTCTTGTTCTTCTGCCGGCTCAACGTCAGCCTTGTGGTAACCGCATTCTGAGCAGTTCATTGAGAACAAGAAAACCTTTCCAAAGTAAGGAATCTCCATCTCTTTTTCTGCGAGAGTTAGCTTTGGTTTCTTGCACATCGGGCATTGCTGCCCTTCAATCTTCTCTTCCGCCATAATAAAAAAATTAATTGAGCGCTCAATTTATATATTTTTTGGTAGTAGAAAATAGATGAAAGACTTACTCTTCATCAATCTTTTTTGTCTGCTTAGTCCTGTATATTTCTGCAAATGCAGGCACTATTACAATGTAATCCTCGCCGAAGCCCGCTATGTCTCCCTCAATAGCATCACAAGTCTTTTTGAGCTTGTTTATTGCGCGCTTTAATTCAACCAAGTCCTTGTCCTTAAGAGGTTTTATGTTGACCAACGCGACAGTATAACCTTCCCTCAAAGAATCTAAGATTGGTTTTACATCAGAAAAATCCTCAAGCGTGAAAGGCCTCACAACAATCTTTGCTGCTTCGTGTTCTCCAACTTCTTCTGTGTTCAGCTCAACGTATTCTTCTTCGCCTTTTTCTGTAGGCTCTTCTCTCATTGTTCCTTGAAGTTTGCTGGATATTTTTGAGAATAACTTTTTCATTTTGCTCACACAATTCTTAGTTATTCACATCTATTTAAATGTTACGGTTACTTTCCAAGTTTCTTCTTGAAGTCTTCAATAACACTTACAGGTACGGGATCAACTTTGTTCTTCAGAGCTAAATAATAAGAACACCAGTCTCCTATGTAAATTGCTGACAGTAGCTTTGTTATATGGGAGCTTCCTTTCAACGCTATTTCAGTAACATCAACGCCGCAGTCTTCAATTATTTTCTTAGTAAGCCTAATTCGTTTTAGCATGCGCTCATCATCATTGTTGTCTTTTAATATTATAATATGATACTTTCCATTTAGTTTTGTAAAGCCCACTATTTCATTATGGTTAAGTTCTGAAAAGCAGTTTGCGAACGCATGAATCTTTGAATTCTCATTGAACTGGGTTTTCCACCTCAACGCAGCTGCGAAAAGGTGGTTTGAAGAATAAATGATTGGTATTTTTTTGTGGATTGTTTCTGCCAAGCTTTCCCCCATTTCCCTGAACACAGGCTTTTTTAGTGTTCTTATCACATGGTCCCAGTCAGTTCTTGGTGCTATTCCTGTGTTCTCAAGAATCTTTGCAGTGCTTGTGAACAAATATCCTAATGCTGCTCTTGGCTGGAATCCAGAAGGAATCTTTATCAGCTCAGTGTTATTTATATTGCTTAACGTCTCAAGCTTCCCTCCAGAGGTTATTGCAATAATAACACAGGATTTTCTTACTGCTTCTCTATAAGCGCTTATTGTCTCTTCTGTGTTTCCCGAGTAGGAGATTGCAAAAACCAACGTGTTTTTGTCAGCAAAAGCAGGCAAATGATAACTTCTGTTTGTGAAGACAGGCACCGGAACTTTTTTTAAGAAAGCAGCTAAGACATCGCCTGGGATTGCGCTGCCGCCCATTCCAGTAATTATTATCTTATTAACTTTTTTTGTTATACTTCTTTTTCCAATAATCTCAATAGCTTTTTTGATCTGCTCTGGAAAGCTTTCTATAACCCTATAATATTCTGTGTCAGACATCTTTTTTTGTGAAGTTAGATAGGTTTAAATATTTTATGCAAAAGAACAACTGCCTTCTACTCTCATTTTTTCTTTGTTTTTCGCTTTTTAACGAAGTCCCTGAAGTTCTTTTTCTTCTTTGACAGTATAAACTCTTTTATAAGATCTGCTCCCTTAAGCTTTGTTCTCGGCTCTTTTGCCATAATCTTATATTAAATATGGTTTTGAGTATTTAAGCTTTTTGATAATCATACTTCATCATACAATCATAAATTATTTATATTACTTGCAATTTTGGGATTTTATGAAAGAAAGAGTAACCTTAACAATAGAAAAATCGTTGTTGGACAGGGTGGACAAAAGGATTGACAGGCACAGAATAAAAAACAGGAGTCATGCAGTGGAGCTCTTGCTCTCAAAAGCTCTTTCTGAAAACTCCCCTGGAAAAGCAGTGATTCTTGCAGGCGGTCAAGGGACTAGGCTGAGGCCTATAACTTACGAAATCCCAAAGGCTTTGATACCTATACAAGGAAAAACTATGACAGAGCACCTCTTTGACTTGTTTAAAAAGTATGGTGTCAGAGACATTTATCTTTCTGTTGGCTACTTAAAAGATAAGATTATCCAGGCTTATGGTGATGGCTCAAGGTTTGGTATTAGCATAAGATACATAAAAGAGGAAGAAGCTTTAGGGACTGCCGGACCGTTGAAATTGGTGAAGGATGAGCTAAGCTCAACATTTTTTGTGTCAAACGGTGATGAACTAAAGAATATTAATCTGGAGGAAATGTGGGAATTCCACAAAAAGAATAAGGCACTTGCAACAATAGCACTTACCACAGTAGAGGATCCGAGCGCCTACGGAGTTGCCCGGTTAAACGGCTCAAAAATAATGGAATTCGTTGAGAAGCCAAAAAAAAGCGAGGCACCTTCAAACCTCATAAACGCCGGCTTGTATTTGTTCGAGCCAGAAGTAATTGGCATGGTTAAGGATGGTTTCTGCATGCTCGAAAAAGATGTTTTTCCAAAATTAGCCAGAAAAGGACAATTGTTTGGTTATCCTTTCTCAGGACAGTGGTTTGACACGGGCAATAATGACCGCTATGCCAGAGCAATAAGAGAATGGAAGGGAATAAAATGAGCATCTTCAGGTCTTATGACATTAGAGGGACTTACCCTGACCAATTGAATGAGGAAATCGCCTATAAAATTGGAAGAGCTTTTGCGAGGCGCTCAAAGGCAAGCGAAATTACAGTGGGAAATGATATGAGGCTGTCAGGACCTGTGCTGAAAAAGGCTTTAATAAGAGGAATTACAGATGAGGGCGTGAATGTTAAGGACATAGGCCTCGTTCCAGTGGATGCAGTCTACTCTTCTGTCGGAATTTTTGGTGATGAAGCAGCTGTGATGATAACCGCTTCTCATAATCCAAAAGAATACAATGGTTTTAAAATGGTTCTTAAGGGAATGAACTGGGTTCGCGGCTTAGAGCTTGAAGAAGACATAAAAAAGCTTCCCGGACTAGAAAAAAAGCAAAAAGGAAATGTCAGGAAAGAAGATATTATTCCCAAATACATTAATCATGTTTTATCATTTGTGGAAATCAACAAAATAAAACCATTCAAAGTAGTGGTTGATGCTGGGAATGGAATGGCAGGAAAAATAATACCAATCCTTGAAAAAAGGCTTCCTATTAAGGTGATACCTTTAAATTTTGAGTTGGACGGCAATTTTCCAGCGCATCCCTCCAACCCATTATTGCCTGAAAGCCAAAAGCAGGCAAGTGAGGCTGTTCTGGAAAAAAATGCTGACTTCGGCGTGATATTTGACGGTGACACGGACAGAGTTTTTTTCATAGACGAGAAAGGAAAATTTGTAAGGGCTGACATAACATTGCTTCTTCTTGCAAGACTATTCTTGAAAAAAGAGCCTGGAAGCGGCATTGTTTATAATGTTATCTGCTCACACATAGTTCCTGAGATGATAAAAAAGTGGGGTGGTAAGCCAATAATATCAAAAGTAGGTTTTGTGAACATTTCTAGAAACCTGAGGGAGAAAAATGGCATTATGGGTGGTGAATTGTCAGCTCATTACTCTTTCAGAGACAACGCTTATGCTGATTCTGGTTTTATAGCTTTCCTAATATTATTGCAAGAATTATCTGCATATGATAAAAAGCTTTCAGAGATTGTAAAACCTTTTAATAAGTACGTAAAAACAGATGAGATCAACCTCAAGCTTGACAACATCCCAATGGCTCTTGAGAAAATAAAACAAGAGTTCAAAGACGGGAAAATTGATGAGTTAGATGGCATTACAGTAAATTATGATAACTGGTGGTTTAATGCCCGCCCGTCAAACACCGAGCCATTACTAAGAATAACTGTTGAAGCTGATTCTGAGACAGTACTAAACACTAACAAAAACAGGATTTTAGAGCTTCTCAAATAAAGAAAAAACAGAAAACCACAACTTTTATATATAGGAATAATTTCTTTTATTCTTGAGAGAGAAAGGAAGTGGGAAAAAAGTGCTTTCTCGTGAATATTATGGCTAAAACCAAACCTTTATTACCAAGTCTTCGTGAGAATAAACGATACCTTGTTTTCAAAGTAATTTCAAAAGGAAAACTGACTGACTTTTCAAAAATAGCCAAGGCAATAGAATTAGCAGCAAACAAACTCCTAGGATTCTTAGGCGTTGCAAAAGCCGGAATAGTGCCCCTAAGGGATAAATGGAATCAGAGAACCCAGACAGGAATAATCAGAGTTAACACAAAATACGTTGATCACCTGAAATCAAGCTTAAGCCTCATCAATAAAATTGGTAGGAAGAGCGTTGTTATTAGGAGTTTGGGCGTTTCAGGCATACTGAAGAAAACCGAGCGCTTCGGTGCAGAAAGATCTTATAAAGTGGTGTATAAGAAATGAAATTACAAAACTTTCACGAAATGTTTATTTTTGTAATAAATGCAACAACTGTAAAAGGAGGAGAACCAAAATGCAACAACCATTACCTCACCAATTAATGGGATATGACAGAGCAATAACAATGTTCAGCCCTGATGGAAGGCTGCTGCAGGTAGAATACGCTAAGAAAACTGTTAAGCAGGGCTCAACAGCTATTGGGGTTGTGTGCAAGGATGGCGTTTTGCTCGTGACTGACAAGAGAATAATAGACAAACTGGTCGTGCCTGAAGCTGTTGAGAAAATTTCCCAAATAGATGATCACATAGCTGCAACCGCATCCGGCATAATATCTGATGCACGCGTCCTCATTGAAAGAGCGCAGCTTTACGCGCAGCAACACCGCGTAACATATGACTCACCTATTGATGTTCTGAGCGTTGTGAAAGATATTTGCTCATTAAAGCAGATATGCACTCAGTCAGGCGGTTTGAGGCCCTTTGGGGTTTCGCTATTAATAGCAGGTATTGACAATGGAAAACCAAAGCTTTTCCAAACAGACCCTACAGGAATATACTTTATGTATAAAGCTGTTGTTATTGGGGAATTCAGCAGTGAGATAGAGGAAGTCCTCCATAAAAAGTACAAGCCAGACATTACTATTGATGAAGCCTTAAAGCTTCTTGTAAAAACTTTGGCAGACGTTTTGGAGGACAACTTTTCTGAGGACAGGATAGACGCTGTTTACATAAAAACTGAGGATAAAAAATTCACGCCTGTGCCCCAATCATCAATAATGAGAATAATCAGCAAGAAAAAATAAGATGGACAGGAAAACATTTGACCATGAAAGAATAACTTTTAATCTAGCCAGGTTAAGAAAGGGCGGGAAAACTTTTGAGATAGCAATAGACCCTGACTTGGCAATAAGCTACAAGCACGGCGCAGATGTTGATATAAGTGAAATAGTAAAGTCTGAGCACATTTTCTCTGACGTAAAAAAAGGAGAATTAGCAAGTGAAACTGACCTGAGAAACATTTTTGGAACTGAAAAACCGTTAGAGGTTGCAGAAATAATAATTAAAGAAGGTGAGATTCAGTTAACAGCAGAGTATCGCAAAAAAGTACGTGAAGAAAAACTAAACAAAATAATTTATTTGATTCACCGCAACGCAGTAGACCCAAAAACCAACTTACCACACCCCCCAGATAGAATCCAATCTGCTATTAAAGAAGCAAAAGTTAGGATTGATGAGTTCAAAAAAGCAGAGGACCAAGTGCAGGACGTGCTAAAGAACATTCGAGAAATTATTCCGATAAAATTAGAGGTTAAAAAACTTCAAGTTGTTATTCCAGCAGAATATGCTGCTAAATCATATTCCACCGTTAAGAGATTTGGCAAAATGCTCAAGGAGCAATGGAACAATGATGGTTCTTTAACTGCTGTTATTGAGGTTCCTGGAGGAATGGAATCAAACTTTTATGATAAGCTAAACTCTTTAACTCATGGAAACAATGAGGTTAAAGTGTTAAACACAATGTAGAGGATTGATAAAAATGAGTGAATTAATAGCAAAGGAGAGAGATGTTGTTATTCCAGGAGAGATAATTGCAAAAGGAATGGATTATTTGCCTGGGATTAACGCATCAAGACAAGGAGAAAATATAATTGCGAACAGGACAGGACTAGTTGAGATAAATGGTAGGGTAATAAAAATAATACCTTTATCAGGAAGGTACATGCCAAAAGAGAAGGATAGGGTTATAGGAAAAATCATAGATATAAACCTGGGCGGATGGAGGCTTGACATAAACTCAGCTTACACTGCAATGCTCTCTATGAAAGAGGCAACTTCAGACTTTATCACGAAAGGAGCTGATTTAACCCAGTACTTTGACATTGGTGATTATGTTATAACTAGAATAACCCAAGTCACAAGCCAAAAACTGGTTGATGTTTCGATGAAAGGCCCTGGATTAGGCAAGCTCAAGAATGGTAGGATCCTATCAATAAAGCCTAACAAGGTGCCGAGAGTTATTGGCAAGCAAGGATCAATGGTCAACCTTATTAAAGAAAAAACAAATTGTAAGATTGTAGTTGGCCAGAATGGGCTTGTCTGGATACAGGGGAGCCCAAAAGATGAATTAAAAGCTGTTGAGACTATAAGAATGATTGAGGAAAAAGCTCACATACCTGGTTTAACAGACAAAATCAAGGAATTTCTTGAGACAAACAAGCAATAATAGGTGATTATTATGGTTTACAAAGAAAGACTAAACAAGAGAGGTTTTGATGAGCCTCGGAAAATAGAAGCAAAAACTGGAGTAATAAAGAAAGCTGATGGGTCAGCTTACTTCAGAATAGGTAACACTGCTGCTTACGCAGCTGTTTATGGCCCGAGAGATCTCTACCCTAAATTCTTGCAGAACCCAAAAGAAGGTATTTTGAGATGCAAATACAATATGATGCCATTCTCAGGAAGAGGGGAAAGAGTAAGACCAGGGCCTTCAAGGAGGTCAAGGGAAATATCTTTAGTTACTGAGAGGGCTCTTCTGCCCGTCCTGAACCTTGAGGATTTCCCAAACGCTGTCGTAGACGTTTTTATCGAGCTCCCTCAAACAGAGGCTGGCTCGAGATGTGCTGGCATTTGCGCTGCTTCAATGGCTTTGGCTGATGCTGGCATTCCAATGAAAGGAATGGTAAGTGCTGTCTCTGTGGGAAGGGTTGATGATAAGATTTTGGTTGATCTTGACTATACTGAGGAGTCCTACGAGGGCGGCCCGGTTGCTGACATTCCAATAGCAATTGTTCATGAAACAGGACAGTTCAGCCTCTTGCAAATGGACGGCTGCATAACAAAGGACATGCTCAGTAAAGCGTTTGAGCTCGGAAAAAAAGTGTGCGCAAAAATATATGAGGCACAAAAGCAGGCAATAAAAGACAGGTATAAGATTGGTGATGACAAATGAACAAAGAATTAAGAGAAAGCATACTCAAATCACTTAAAGAGGGAATAAGGTTTGATGGTCGAAAACTTGATGAGTTTAGGAAGATTGAAGTGGAAACAGGCAGCATAAACACGGCAGAAGGCTCTGCCCATGTGAAAATAGGGAATACTGAAGTTCTTGCAGGAATAAAACTTCAGATTGAAGAACCCTACCCAGACACACCTGATGAAGGAATGATGATGGTTGGAATGGAATTGTTGCCTTTAGCTAATCCAGAGTTTGAGAGCGGCCCACCGACAGAAGAAGCTATTGAGATATCAAGAGTTATTGATAGGGGGATAAGAGAATCAAAGTGTATTGACATGAAGAAACTGAATGTTAAGAAGGGAGAAAAAAGCTGGGCGGTCATGGTTGATATCGCGCCAATAAACGATGCTGGCAACCTTTTAGATGCGGGGTCATTAGCCGCAATACTAGCATTAAAAAACACAACAATGCCTGAATTTGACGGTGAGAAAATTGACTATAAAAAGAAGACGTCAAAAAAACTTCCATTAGGTAAGCTTCCTGTTTCAGTGACAATAGCCAAAATCGGTGATTATTTCATAGTTGATCCTAGCAGTGAGGAGGAGGAAGCATTAGACGCTAAGCTCACAGTTGCTTCTCTTGATGATGGCACTTTATGTGCGATGCAAAAAGCTGGCTATAAGCCTTTAAGCGAGGATGACATTATGAAAATGATTGATATGTCGCTTAAAGCTGCCAAGAAACTGAGGGTGTACCATGAAAAAGCATGAAACTCTTGGAAGGGAAACATTTACTAAGTATGAGAAGGCAAGGATTATTGGGAGCAGGGCTTTACAGCTCTCTTTGGGTGCTCCAATACTTGTTCCTATGGACGCAAAAAAACTCAAAGAGGTTGAGTACAACCCCATAAGAATTGCTTTGTTAGAATATGAAAAAGGGGTTATTCCAATAACTATTAGAAGGCCCTTACCCAAAAAGAAGAAAACAAGCTAGAAAAGTATGTTGCATTTTTTGCAGTAAAACCTTATTGTTTTGTTTCCTTTCAGACATCCGCCGCAGATAGGGCACGTTTTTAAAGTCACTGTTTTAGTTCTTCTTATACTCATCAAAAAAAGCTGCTTAGCCGCCCATATAATAATTTAGCGGTTTTTCCTTTCTTTCCATCATACGAACAATTTCTTTTTTTGTGAGTGCCTTTTCTAAATGCTCTTTCATATTCTTGTTTTTTAGAAGCTCGCGCAGAAACTTGAAATTAGAGCGTTTGCTAAGGATTTCAGGAATAGTCTTAGATAGTTTTTCTGGCTGTCTCAATGTTGATTTTCTCAGAATTTCTTTTATTTCCTCCTCAAAACTTTTCTTAGCAAGAATCCTGATTATTTCTGAGTCCTTCAGAAGGTTTTTAATTAGTTTTTCTCTTGCAGGAATTGTCAGGGCCTGAAAAGTGCCTTGTTGAGTGATCAATCTGGCAAGCATTTCTGGTTGGGCAAGGTGCAAATATTTGATAAGTTGCAAAGATCTTATTATGTTATTTTGGTAATTCTGCTTGTCTAATTCAAGTAAAACCTCGCTTAAGACTTTGTTAAAATCTAAAATTGTGATTCCCGTGATCTTTTCCAATTCTTCCCTCTTTGTTGTATGGCCAACAACAAGTACTTTCTGGTAAGGGATATCCTTGCCGACGTACTTGTTTATTATTTGATTAATCATTTTAGTTACTGTTCTATCATTGAATTTGTTCTGGTAATCTTCTATTGTTAAATTATCAGTTGTTGTTGAGCAGCTTATTTCGATATGAGCAAAATCTTTGAGAACGCCCTTCTGCATTCTCAGCGCAATCATGTCAATAACCTTGTTTTTAGACGCGTTTATGCTGTTAATAGTGAAGAAACCTCTCTTGTTAAGCCACCAAGTAACTATTTCGTTCTCAGGCTTCAATCCTGACACCCCCAACGTGTTATAAAGGTTTATCTGCTGACGCAGGCCTGACTCTAATCAAAAATATTAGGTAAGCATAGGATATTATTAGGTTCACAAACAGCAGAACGCCTATGTCAAGCTGCTGAAAATAAAGCGGGCTGTACATTGCAAGAAAATAATACCCTATGCATAATAATAATGGGATAATCCATAGAAAGGACCTTTTCTCAAACGATATTCTTCTCACAATATAAATAGTTAAGAATAGGCTGACTGTCAGTGGCAGGAGACCAAGTACTATGTTAAAAACGTTTTCAGCATTAGATGCTGACAAGAATAATATCAGAAGAAGATATGTTGCTATTGCAGCAACGATTGTAAAAACACCATACTCTTTTTTTGACCTTGATTTACTATCTTTTGTATGCTTCTCCTGCACGCTTGTAATCTCCTCAATTAGCTTTGGGTCATGGCCTACATCAACAAGAACTTTTTTTAAAGTTTCTAGAGAATGACCTTTCTCCATCTCAGTAACTATGTATTCTAATATCTCTCTTTTCAGAGCCTCTTTTTCATTGGTCATACGCTATATGAGGCTGTTTTAGTATATAAAAGTTGTGCATTTTAGTTAAGCCAGCTTAATTGTGATGAACATTATTGTTAAGGAGTATGGGTGAGGTTAAGAATTTTTACATAATTAATTGGATTTCAAAAAGCTTAAATAAGATAAGTTGGACAAATTAATAGTGTTATGCCAAAAAAAGGGTATGTTTCAGAAGATGAATACAATAAGTTGAAGAAATGGTATGAGGAGGCTCTTGCTGAAAAGGATAAGAAAATAAAAGAGTTAGAGGAAAAGAATCTCTTGCTCTTGAAAACAGCTTTAAAGCAGTCAGAGCACGCAGAGCATTGGGCTCACTTAGCGCACAGATTGGAAGGAGAAAAGAAGAAAAGAGGAAAATAAATACAAAAAAATATTTTTTCAAACCTGTCTGCACTGGAAACAAATAAAATATATGCAAAAAATTTAAAAAATAGTTGTTTCCAAAAAACCAAAATGCAAGAAGAAGATTATATGGATGATGAAGCAGACATTTATGAAGAGAGAGAAGCAGAGGACCTCCTTGAGAACGACGAGGTAAGCCCGGAAGAGGAAGCCTTCATGAAAGGGTATGACGAGGAGGACGAGGCTTTTGCTAATAGTGGCAAGGATGAGGAGGAAGAGTAAATAGATTTCTTTGCTTTTTTATAGGGAAACCTATCTTAAAATAACCTAAAATTATAAATATGTGCTGGAATTTTATTCTCTTATGAACTTTAAAAGAGAAATCATCAAGTTATTGAAAGAGCATATTGCCAAATACACGGATTTTGCTGAAAGCAGCATTGAGGTGCCTCCCGACACCAAGATGGGGGATTATGCCTTCCCATGCTTTTCTCTTGCCAAAAATCTTAATAAAAACCCTGCGCAAATAGCTGCTGATCTTAAGAAAAAAATAAAAGTAAAGTCGCCATTATTAGCAGTTGAGGCAAAAGGGCCTTACCTTAATTTCTTTCTGGACAAAAAAAGCGTTATTGAAGCAGCACTAAAGAAAATCTGTAACGAAAAGGAAAAGTATGGCGCTGGAGCAAAACAAAAGGAGAAAGTCATGGTCGAGTTCTCGCAGCCAAACACTCATAAAGAATTCCACATAGGCCATCTGAGAAACTGTTGTTTAGGCGACGCATTGTCTAAAGTGCTCTCATTCTACGGCTTCCCTGTCATTACCGCAAATTACATTAATGACACTGGAGCTCACGTTGCGAAATGCCTATGGATATACAAAAAATTTTATGATGGAAAAGAGCCCGAGAATGATAAAGGCAGATGGTTAGGCCAGATTTACGCAGAAGCAACAAAAAAGGTTGAGGAGAACCCTCAGTTTAAGGCTGAAGTGGACGAAGTTTTGCAAAAGCTGGAGTCAAAAGACCCTGAAATAATGAGGTTGTGGGAAAAAACAAAAAAATGGAGCATGGAAGGCTTCATGAGGATTTACAAAATATTGAATGTTAAGTTTGACACGTGGTTTTTTGACAACGAATTAATAGAACCCGCAAAAAGAATTGTTGAGGACATGAAAAAGAAAGGTATTGTTGTTGAGAGCGAGGGCGCGTTAATAGCTGACCTGGAGAGATTTAATCTTCACAAAGTAATAATATTGAAGAGTGACGGCACAACGCCTTACATAACAAAGGACTTTGAGCTTGCAAACCAGAAGTTTACTAAGTACAAGATTGACAGGTCTATTTATGTTGTTGGCGTTGATCAAAGACTTCATTTCCAGCAACTCTTCAAAATACTTGAGCTGTATGGTTTTAAGCAGGCGAAGAAGTGTTATCATCTTTCATATGAGCTCGTGCATTTAAAGGAAGGGAAGATGTCATCTCGCCATGGCAATGCTGTTCTTTTCCTTGACTTATATGAACTTGTGAGGAGGAAGGCATTGGAAGAAGTTGAAAAAAGGCATAAGGACTGGTCGAAGGATGAGAAAAAAAAGGCAGTAGAACAAATCACTTTGGCTGCGCTTAAGTTCGGAATGGTTTCAATTGAGAACAACAAGGTGATAATATTTGATCCTGATAAGGCGCTTGACTTCGAGGGTGAGTCAGGCCCTTACATACAATACACTCACGCGCGGATATGCAGCATAATAAAAAAAGCGTCTAATAAGCAGAAGAAAGTGGATTATTCCCTTTTAAGAGAGGAATCAGAATACGTTATTGTTAAGAAACTCATGCAGTTCCCAAACATAGTGGAGGAGTCTGCGCAGCATTACAAAGTTCATAACATTGCCCGCTACTTAATCGAGCTCTGCCAGCTTTTCAACAACTATTACCATTCTGTTAAGGTTATACAAGACGATAAGGAGGTTGAGGCGAGCAGGCTCGCATTAATAAATGCTGTTCGGCACGTAATAAGAAACGGCTTAAACCTATTAGGAATTCCTTCTCCGGAAAGAATGTGATAAAATAAAATCTTTCAATTTTTTTTAGAAAGATTTAAAAACTGCTTTTTATTGATGTTTCTCTTGCTAAAAAAAGAATAATTGAGGTTTTAGAAGAAGTAGAATGAAAATATTAAAGATTCCTTTCTCAGCCGGCGGCCTCGGAAAAACAAAGGGGTGTGAACTTGCCCCTGATGCAATTGAGAATGAGGTGAAAAACTTTTTTCTGACAGAATCAGGAGTCTTGCCAGTTTTTGATTCATCTCAGCTTAAAATAAACCAGTCGAACATTGAAGCAACCAATAAATCTGTGGGAGAAGCGATTAAGAATGTTAATGAGCCCGCAATAATACTTGGAGGAGACCACTCAATAACTTACGCCGCTTTTAGCGCGTTTGCAAAAAAATACTCTTCTCCAGGCATCGTTGTTTTTGACGCTCATTTTGACTGCCAGAGCGACATGGAGCCGCCGACGCATGAGGATTATTTGAGAATGCTAATAAGAAAAGGTGTTGTTTCGCCGCAGAATGTTGTTGTTATAGGCACGAGAAACTGGCATAAAGATGAGCTTGAGTTTGTGAAGGAGCAGAGAATAAAACATTTCAGCATGAAAGAGATCTCATTTGAAGGCATTAGAGAAGTGTGCGATGCTGCAATGTCCATAGCTAAGAATTGGGATGCAATTTATCTTTCAGTTGATATTGACGTTCTGGACCCTTCTTTTGCGCCTGGCACTGGCTATCAAGAGCCAGGAGGCATGAGTTCGAGAGAATTAATTTATTTTCTTCAACGCTTCAAAAACCTGCGCAAATTAGAAATGATTGATATTGTGGAGGTTAATCCCAAAAAAGATGTTAATAATATTACAGTAAAGACCGCTGCCAAGATTGTCGTCGAGATGTCCTAGCCTAAAACAAAAAATTTATATATTCACCATAATTCTCTCGCCTTTAATGGGACGGATAAAGACTAAATTGATAAAGCGAATAACATTAGAGCTCTTTGAGGAGCACGGCGACAAGTTTAGTGAGGAATATGAAAAGAACAAGCAGAAATTAACAGAGTTCGTTGATCTGCCCTCAAAGAAGATGAGAAACATCATTGCAGGTTATTTAACCAGATTAGTAAAAAACAATAAAACCTAGGGGTGGTATTTATGGCAGAGGAAACATCTGACAACTGCGTCTTTATCGGCGGAAAGCCTTTTATGAACTACGTTACTGGAGTTGTGATGCAGTTCACAACAAAAAAGGCAACTGAAGTCCTGCTTAAAGCACGAGGAAAATTCATAAGCAGGGCAGTAGACGTTGCAGAAGTAGCGACAAAAAGGTTTATGAAAGGCCAAGCTGAGGTCAAGGACATCAGAATTGACTCAGAGGAATTTGAGAACAAAGAAGGAAAACAGGTAAGAGTCTCAACCATTGAAATCCTCATCGGCAAGAAATAATTTGTTAGGGGATTCAAAGGGCATTCTCCCTTTGTAAATTATTTTTTTATTCTCTAAAATTCCATTACTTTTAAATACATCTTATCTTATTAGTATCCTTTTGGGCCTGTGGTGTAATGGATGCTTCTGCCATAAAGCACAACCGGCTTCGGACCGGTTAATCGGGGTTCGAATCCTCGCAGGCCCATGCTTCATAATCGGTTCGTCTTCCTATAAAACCCCTAATTAATCCTATGTTATAAAGGTGGGCTAAGTCTTTACAAACTCGCCTGTCATAACAACTAATGTTAAGAAATCTGTCCAGCCTTGAGGCAAAATCAGGATTATTACAGGCCATATCAGCCGCAATACTAAATTGTTTATCATCTCTCAATAATTCTTCACCAAGGTCTGAGCCAAACTGGTCGAATTTCATTGAGCATTACAAATTATGGCATAACAAATATAAATTTATTTTGTTTTTATTTTAATCATAAACCTTATTACTTAATTTTCCTTTCCAAAAGAACCAGCTGCATTACTTTCATTAGTTTTATTTCTTCTTTTAATTCGTTAAGCTCGTTTTTTAAGGTTAGAATCAGCTCGTAATTGTGGTTTGTGTTGTTAACGTTTTCGTTAATAATCTTCTCAATGTTTTCAATGGAAGACATGCGTGCGTCAATGTCTTTGACCCAGCCGTCTATGTTGGATTTAAGTTCTTTTACCTCTTTTTCCACCAGCGCCATCTTAAATTAACCTATATGTATCTTAATATACATTATGATATACTAACTTATATTTATATGTTTGGATTTTTTTAAGGTTCCAAAGAGGATATGGTGCTTTGTGAAACAATTTTAAATAATAGGTGTTAATCTTCACTTTTTATGTTCAAAATAACAGAAGAAGAGGGTCAAGCAAGAACAGGCATATTAAAAACATCCCACGGCAAAGTCGAAACGCCGAGCTTTAAGGCAGTCGCTACAAAAGGTGCTGTAAAATTTGTAACGACAGACGAATTGAAAGAAACAGGAGCGCAGGCCATTATTTCAAACGCGTTTATTCTTTACCTGCGGCCCGGCCTAAACATAATTGAGGAGAGCGGAGGATTGCACAAGTTCATGGGTTGGGACAGGACAATATTTACTGATTGCGGCGGCTTCCAGGTTTTCTCGCTCGAGGGCGACTTCCACATTAGGACTATTGATGAGGGCATCGCCTTTAAGAGTCCTTTTGACGGCTCAAAGCACTTGTTAACGCCCAAAAAAACAATAGAAATCCAGTTGCGGCTAGGCTCAGACGTTGCAATGGCTCTTGACCATATGCCTTTGGCTGGATGCACGAAAGCCCAGGCAATTGAATCATTGAAGCACACGCACAAGTGGATGCAGGAATGCAAGAAAATTCATGACAAGGAGAATAATAGCAAGCAATTACTCTTTGGAATTGCGCAAGGCTCAATATTTCCTGACTTGCGTCTGAAATCCATAAGGTTTATAGACAGCCTTGATTTTGATGGCATTGCTTTTGGAGGACTTGCCATAGGAGAACCCAAGGAGAAAATGTATGAGATGATAAGGATAAGCTCTGCAAACTGCTCAGCAGAAAAGCCGCGCTACGTCATGGGAGTCGGCTCGCCAATGGATATTCTAAAATGCGTCGCTTTAGGAGTGGACACTTTTGACTCTGTTTTTCCCACAAGAAATGCTAGGCACGGCCAGCTCTTCACAAGAAAAGGGCCAATAAACATTGAGAATTCCGCATTTAGGAAAGACTTTTCTCCTGTTGACGAGCATTGCAAATGTTTTAGCTGCAAAAAACACACCAGGGCTTACATACATCACCTTTTTAAGACGTCAGAGCCACTAGGCAAAATACTGGCAAGTTACCACAACCTTTTTTTCATACAGCAAATGCTGAGAGACGTGAGAAAAGCAATTAAAGGCAATGAATTCAATTATTTCAAAAACACTTTCATAGAGGATTATAAGGGGGTAAATCATAAAGGAAGAAAATGAGGTTGAAATTGAGTGATTTTGATTATGAGCTTCCAAAAGAATTGATTGCGCAGCACGCCTCAATCCCAAAAGACAGCTCTAAGCTGATGATTGTCAGGAAGGATTCTGTTGAACATAAAAAATTCAGTGATGTAATCAATTATTTGGAGAAAGGGGACGTTCTCGTCATTAATGAGGCAAAGGTTAGCAGAGCAAAGCTTAGGGGAAGAAAAGAGAGTGGCGGAAAAGCAGAAGTAATACTGTGCAAAAGGCTTGGCAAGGATTTGTTTAAGTGTAGGATAAAAGGCAGTAGGCTGAGAGAAGGCATAATCATAAAGTTTAAGCAGGGGTTAAGCTCGAAAATCGTTAAGAAAAATGATGATGTTTTCACAATAAAGTTTAATAAGCCGATTAGTGAGAACCTGAAAAGACTTTTTGAGCTTCCGCTGCCCCCTTATGTTAAGGAGCCCTTAAAGGACGAGTCTGAGTACCAAACGGTTTACTCCAAAAAAGAAGGATCATTAGCTGCTCCTACTGCCGGCCTGCATTTCACAGATGAGCTTCTTAAAAGAATAAAGGAGAAAGGTGTTAAGATAGCAAAGATTTGCCTGCACATAGATTTCGGAACGTTTCTGCCGATCAGAGGAAAGATTAAAGATCACAAGATGCATGAGGAATGCTTTGAGATTAGCAAAAGAAATGCAGAAATAATCAATAATAGGAAAGGCCGCTTAATAGTCGTGGGAACAACGTGCGTCCGCGCTTTAGAATCATCTGCTGATGAGAAAGGAAATATTATTCCGCAGAAGAGCAAAACATCTCTTTTTATCTATCCTGGTTACAGGTTCAAGACTAGAATTGATGCTATAATAACTAATTTTCACCTGCCAAAATCTACTCTGCTCCTCTTGGTTTCTGCATACTTTGGCAGAGAAAGAATTCTTGAAGCGTACAAGCTTGCAGTAGAAAAAAAGTATAGGTTTTACAGTTTGGGAGATGCTATGATACTTATTTCCTAATGCTGAACTCACACCCACAATAGTTCTGCCTGTAAAGGCCGTGCTTTTTGCTCAGCTCAACAGAACGCCTAAATCCATCCTTCTTTTTTAAATCAATTTCGAGGAATCTTCCAAGCTTTCTGCCAATGGAGAATATTTTTTGAGAATTCTTGTGCGGGCTTATTGTTAGGGTTGTTGTGAAAAGGTCAAAGCCGTGCTCCTCAGCATAGTCACGAGCCCTTTTCAGGTTGAATTCAAAGCATTTCTCGCATCTCCTGCCGCCTTCTGGCTCTGCCTCAAGGCCTTTGATGAATTCCCGCCAAGCAGCGTGATTATAAGAATCTTCAACTAATTCTAAATCATAGATTTTTGCTATTTTTCTGGCTTCATTAAGCCTTTTTTCATACTCTTCTTTTGGGTAAATGTTGGAGCCAGAGAAAAACAATGTGACTTTATAATCTTTTTTTAATTCTTCTATCGAGTGCGTTGAGCATGGCGCGCAGCAAACATGCAACAATAATTTTTTCATAGGATTCGAGGATGAAATAATAATATAAATAATTAACCAATGCAGATCGAAATAGCTATATATTGGATATTGGGTTGCGAAAGCAGATATAATCCACTCATAAATCGGGGTTTCAAAGGGGAGTCCCCTTTGTAAATTTATTTCTTAAGTTTCTGATATTCAATGTAAGAATAAACAAACACGAGCAAAACAACAAGTAAAACAGGAATAATAACAAACCACACGGCATAACCGCTAAAAAAGACTCCGAGCAGAGCAATGATTGCAGCATACTTGAAGAGCTTGCCGCCGATTTTGTGGGTTTTCTCCCAGACTTCGTCGCTGCTTAAAGTCCAAGGAGTTCTTATGCCTATGAACCAGTTTCGCTCGAAATGCTGCATTATTGTTCCTAAATAATAAAAAAGAAGGCCTAGAGCAATTGGTATGAGAATGTTCGGGCTTATTTTTATGCCAGCATTCCACAAGGCAATCTGCAGTTGCATTATAATCATAAAAAAAGACAATGCTATGATGAAATTGTAGTAATGCTTCTTGAACTTTTCAACGTTTTTCCTAAGAGGGTCAATTTTTGGTATTAGGATAAAAAGGATTATCATTGCAGAAAGAATTATTGGCACAAGGAAAGAGCCCCAGAATTTTGGCATGTAACCATTGACTTCTCCTCTTGAGTTCCAGTGTGAGGCAAGCTGCTCAGGCATCCTGGGATAAAAGAACAGGGCAATCAGGAAAGACAATACTACAAGGGCAAGAAGCAAAAAGCTTATTTTCCTCATATTATCTTATTCTTTTTTCCTATTTAAAAACTTTTTTAACTATTCCTGAAAAAACTTAAATATCTGAATTAAATTTTTCTTCTTTTATGGGGCTGTAGTGTAGCTTGGGCGCATCAATTCATTGGTGCGGAGCACCTATCATTGGGGGTTCGGGGCCTCCAGACCGGAGTTCAAATCTCCGCAGCCCCATTTTCTTCTGAGTATAATCTGAAAATATTCCGAAAATAAAATCAATATCCCGAAAGATTATCGCTTTAACCAAATATTTTACGATTTTTTCTTAAAAGATTTTATTAGAGCCGAACAATTAACAAAAAAACATTAGGACTTAGCTTTGGTTGAGAACAGGATTATTTTTTTAAGTAGAGGTAGCTCTAAAATGTTAGAAGAAAAGATTGGTTGCAACGCAGAGTATGACAGAGCAAGAGTCGTGTTAGTACATACACCCAATGTTGAACTCGCAATAGGAACAGAATGCGCTAAAGGCTCACTGTTTGAAGGACCACTCAATTTTAGAGAAGTAAAGAAAGAACATGACAGGTTTAAATCCAAACTCAGAAATAAAGGTATTAAAGTAATTGACATAACTGATGTTTTGTTAGATGGGACAAGAGACCAAAATGGAAATCCTGTTGACAGCCCAAGTCTTGATGCCCTTAGAGAATTTGCAAACCAATCATTAAAGTATGATTACAAAACAGATGGAAATAACAAGTTTTCTCAAGATGAAATAGACAGATTTGAAGCAGCAAAAAGAATTTCTATCCAGATGGCAGAGCCAGAGCAGTTACTTGATATTATTCTAAGAAGGCCTTTGAAAATCATTGAAAAAGTTGACATAAACACAAATTATGTTACAAAAAACATGGAAAGCCCGCTCTACAACTTAATGTTTATGAGGGACCAGATGATAACAACAGATAAAGGTATTGTTCTCGGTTCAATGAACTCAGAGCAGAGAAGATTGGAAACAGAAATAGTGAAGTTTGTTCTTGATAAGATAGGAATCAAGCCAGTGTATGTGTTCTCAGAGCAGGATGGGAAGCTGGAAGGAGGTGACTTCATCCCTGCAGGAGACCATGCTTTCTTAGGACAAGGGCTGAGGACTAACAGCAAAGGAGTCCAAACCCTATTAGCAAAAAGAACAATGTCTTTCCCCACTGTTTATATTGTGAAAGACGGCCATAAAGAGCAGGATGAAATGCATCTTGACACTTATTTTAATATTGTCAGCAGAAAAAAAGCTGTTATTTTAAAGACAAGGCTTGACGACCCAAAAACAAGGATTGATGTTTACACACTTCAGCATGACGGGACTTATGAAAGAACTTCTGAAAACCTTTCTTTCAGGCAAGTATTATCCAAGGAGGGATATTCTTTTGTTGAGTTTGACACAGACATCCAAAGGTTGTATGGTGTTAATCTTCTCACCGTTGAAGAGGGTGATTTTATAGGAGTCCATATCGGAAATAAAGTAAATCTCAGAAACCAGCTGAACAAGATACAACAAAGATTGGGATTTTCTCTCGATGATGGAATATCAAAATACACTCCAAAGGAAATAATGATCGTTCACAGAGATTATGTTGCAAGGCTTCAAGAGCTTATTGGTGCTGATAGCCCTTCAATAATAGAAGAAAAACTGCTTTGTTTTAACCATCTCAACCAGGCGTACGGCGGTCCTCACTGCCTAACACAGGTTATCTCGCGAGGCTAGAATGGAAAAATTCAAGGAAATTGTTATAAAAATATTAGAGGATTACTTTGGCAACACTTTTAGCAGGGAAGAGCTTGAGAGCAGTGTTAAAATTCAAGATGTAAGTGGGAAAAAAAGAAATCCTAATTTTGGGGAGATAGCATACCAAATATTTGATTTTGCAAAGCTGTGCGAGCTTAACGACGCTTCCTCACTAGCAAGAGAAGTCGCTGATGAATTAACATTGGATGAGAGGATAAGCAGAGTCGAGGCTGTTGGGCCGTACATAAATTTTCATTTTGATAGAAATGCTCTTATTGAGGGAATACTTAATGAGGTTGAAGAAGAAGGGGAAAAGTTTGGAAGCAATAACTCAGGTGAAGGAAAATTAGTTGTCCTTGATTATTCCGCACCAAACATAGGCAAGCCGCTTCATGTAGGGCATATAAGGTCCACTATTCTTGGAGACAGCATAATCAGAATTCTTAATTTCAACGGCTACAAAACTCACGGCATTAATTATTTGGGTGACGTGGGTCTTCATATAGGCAAGATAATTTATGCTTTTAAGCAGTGGGGTGACAGCGCTAAGATTGAAGCAAACCCCGAGCAGGAAATACTTGACCTTTACATTAAGTTCTGTAAATTGGAAGAGAAAGATGAGGCTCTTACTAAAAAAGCAAAAAAGGAGGTAGAGCTTCTTGAGAAAGGAGACCTTGAATCAAAAAGAATTCACAGATTCATTGAGGAGATGAGTTTAAGGGCTTTTGATAGGGTTTATGACATGCTGAATGTGTCCTTTGATGAAACAACAGGCCAAAGCCGTTTCTCAGAGAAAGGAAAACAGGTAATCCATGAGGCTCTTAAAAAAGGAAAGGCAGAGCTTACTGAGGACGGCGCAGTAGCTGTTGATCTGTCAGAATACGGCCTTCCGAGAAAGATGGTTCTGAGGAGTGATGGAACTGCTATTTACAGCACTCAGGACATAGGGGCTGCAATTCACAGAAAAGAAAGATTTGATTTTGACAAGTTGCTATATGTTGTGGCCACAGAGCAAGAGCTTTATTTCAAGCAGCTTTTTGCGATTCTTGACAAGTTTGGATATAAATGGGCTAAAAATTGCTTTCACGTTAATTTTGGTATGATAAATCTTCCTGAGGGAAGAATGTCAACACGTGAAGGAGCACTAGTTTATTTGGAGGAAGTCTTAAACAAGTCAATTGATGCTGCGCGCAGAATAATCGAGGAAAAAAGTCCAGGCATTCCAAACAAGGACGAAGTTGCTAGGATGGTTGGCGTCGGCGCAGTAAAGTACATGGTGCTAAGCGTGGATTATTCAAAACCAATAGAATTCAGTTGGGACCGCGCATTAAACATTGAAGGAAATTCAGCCCCCTACATTCAGTATTCATTTGCGAGAGCTAACAGTATTTTAGAGAGGATTGGAAGAAAGCCTGAAGGCTTTTCTCCTGAGCATTTAGACACTGATATAGAATTTGATCTTGTCCGGAAGATTGGAATGCTTCCGACAGCCGTAAAGTTTGCTGGTTTAGGTTATAAGCCGCACATCATCGCGAATTATGCTAATGAGCTTTCTGGAATGTTTAACACTTTTTACAACAAGGTGCGCGTAAAAGACTCGGGAGAAAAATTAGGCTCAAGGCTAAGACTTGTTTCTGCTTACATGACAGCTGTTCAGAATGCAATGAGCCTGCTTGGAATAAAAATGCCAAGGAAAATGTAAGATGAACCCTGTCCAAGCATTAAAGGACTTGAGCCACCCAAACAAAGAAAGAAGAGAAGAAGCATACCAAAAAGTGCGTGAGTACTTGGTTTCGATTGATCCTGATGTTGATCCTTATTTTCAGCAGTTCTTCAGGAAAGTTTCTGCTTATGAGGGAAAATTAGCCAGAGAACTAACAAAGCTCGCTGTTAATGTTATTGAAGGTCCGGAAATAAAACACGAAGCAGAACTTCGCTCTTTAGCTGATTTTAGGCTAAAGGAGAAAGAGCTTAATGAGGCGTTTGCGTTTTACAAAAAAGTATCGCCCCTTTTTCCTTCTCTAGATTACGTGGTTGATCTGTGCTGCGGAAACGGACTAAACGGCATGCTGTGGGTTTTGCAAGGCAACGCAAAAAAAGCAGTCTCAATAGACAGGGAGGAAAATCCTAATTTTGAAAGGGTGAGAAGAAGAATTCTTGAGTGTGGAAACTTAAACCAGGAAAGCATTGTTTTTTATCAGAAAGACATCTATGAGCCATTACCTATTCTTACAGGCAAAGGCCTTATTATTTCCATACATGCTTGTGGAGAGCTAACTGACAAAGTGATTGATTCAAGCATTGGTCATAGCTTGCCTTTTGCAGTTATGCCCTGCTGCCATGATTATGAAAACAAAAGCGATTATATTATTCCACAAATCTTGAGGTATTTTGATATTGGAATTGCAATTGATATAATGCGAGCAATTCATATCCACCAAGCAGGTTATGATATAATTCTAAGGAGAATCTCAGAGAAAATAACAGAAAAAAATCTGATATTAATAGGAAAACCAAGATAATCATTTAAAGTATTTCTTCCCAACTTTTTTATAAGCTTCCCTGAAAGGAACGCATTTCTTAACAAGCTTATAAGCCTCTTCTGTCGCAAATAATTCCGGCTTCATTGCTTTCCTGCATTTTTCCTGGTTAATCTTAAGGCTGTTGATTAATTCACACATTATTTCAAGGCATTCTTTAGTTATTTCTATTGACTTGATTAAAGGCTCTTTTGTCAATTGCAAATCACGATTGTAGCCAGAGATTAAATTGCTGATAATCCCCTTAATCTTCATTTCCTCTGCCACGACAACATGGTACTTTGCCCTTATCAGCTCAAGAACGTCAGGATTTTTCTTTTGAGGCATTATAGAGCTTCCAGTGCAGACTTCTTCGGGCAGCTCAATAAAGTTGAATTCCTTCATGTTGAAGAGCATCAAGTCACTTGAAAGCTTGTTAAGGTCAAACATCACCTGAGTTAATAAGTGCAGTACTGTTGACTCAATCTTTCCCCTACTGAGCTGCGCGTACATTGGATTATCCATTACTTTGAAGAAGCCGAGCTCTTTAGCAGTCATTTCCCTGTCAACATTCAATACTGGAACGCCGAAGCCTGCGGCGCTTCCTAAAGGAGATTGGTCAATAAGTTTGAAAGCTGTCTCGAGAAGCTCAGCATCATCTTTTAATGCAGTAATAAAGCTTCCAAGCCAGGTTCCTATAGTTGTTGGCATAGCTGGCTGCATGTGCGTGTAGCCTGGAATTTGCACTGAGCCGTTTGCTTTAATAAATTTCTCAATAGCATTCACTAATTCATTAATGAGCTCATTAATCTCTGCTAATTCATCTTTTTCATAAAGCCTTAGTGCAACTAATACTTGGTCGTTTCTTGAGCGCCCTGCGTGTATTTTTTTGCCGACTTCGCCGTAGTTTTTTGTAAGATAATTCTCTATTGCTGTGTGGCAGTCCTCATCCTCCTGATTTATCTCAAACTTTCCTTTTTTGTCAAGTCTTATTATTTCCTTAAGGCCTTTCACTGCTTTCTCCAGATCAGTCTTGCTCAGAACGCCTATTTTTCGGAGCATTTTTGCATGCGCTATGGATGCAAGGCAGTCATACTTTACTAGTTTTTGGTCTAGCAAAAAGTCGTTGCCTGTTGTGAAATCAACGATTTTCTTATCAATCTTCTTTCCCTTATCCCACAGCTTTGCCATTTTTAATCGAAGTAGTCTTTGTTGTGCTTGTCAAGGATTGCCTTGTTTGCTTTTAAGCGGATGGCGTTTATCTTAATAAATCCTTCTGAATCCTGCTGGTTAAATCCGCCCTCAATGTCCATGCTTGACAGATCCTTGTCATACAGTGAACTTGGTGATTCTCGCGCTAAAACAGAAACATTCCCCTTATAGAGGGATAAATGCACAACGCCGTCAATCATTTCCTGGCTTTTGTTTATTGCGCTCATCAGGAAGTCCATTTCCGGTGAGAACCAGAAACCATAATATACTAACTCGCTGAATTTTGGGGCAAGCATGTCGCGGAGCCTCATAACCTCGCGGTCCATTGCTATTCCTTCGATGTCTTGGTGGGCTACTCTTAATATGGTGTAACCTGGAGTTTCATATATTCCGCGGCTTTTAATGCCTACAAACCTGTTCTCCACCATATCAACAACTCCTATGCCGTTAATTTTTCCAAGCTCATTAAGGTAAGTGAATAATTCTAAAGGGTCCTCGACTGTTTTTTTGTCCTCTTTGTTCACAACCTTTATTGGTATACCGTCTTTGAAATGAATCTCTATTTTAGTCTCTTTATCGGGTGCTTCTTTTAAGGTGTTGCAGTACTTTAATATTTTTTCATCAAAAGGCACTGAAGGGTCTTCCAGAATGCCTGCTTCATGGCTTATGTGAATCAGGTTTGCGTCCTCGCTGTAAGGCTTTTCTTTTGACTGCGAAACATCTATTCCATGCTTGCTCGCGTAGTTTAGAAGGTCTGTTCTGCCCTTGAACTTCTCTAGAAACTCTTTGTTTTTCCATGGCGCAATAACTTTTATGTCAGGGTCCAAGGCGTAATAGCTTAGCTCAAAGCGCACTTGGTCGTTGCCCTTGCCAGTAGAGCCATGAGCAACAAATTCTGCGTTTTCCTTATGCGCTATTTCAATCTGCTTTTTTGCAATAAGAGGTCTTGCAATGCTTGTTCCAAGCATGTACCTTCCCTCATAAACAGCGTTTGCCTTTATAGCTGGGAAGACGTAGTCTGTGACTAATTCCCTTTTTAGGTCTTCCACATATACTTTTGCTGCTCCTGTTTTTATTGCCTTCTTTTTTATTGCTTCAAAGTCGTCTGGCTGACCGACGTCAGCAACATAAGCAATTACTTCATAGCCTTTCTCAACCAGCCACTTTAATATTACTGAAGTGTCTAGGCCACCACTATAAGCCAGAACAACTTTTTTCTTTGTTTTTTTCTGCATTTTGACTTACCCCACAACAATCATATTTCTCATAATTTTGATTTTATTTATTAATTTATCGTCTAAGATTAAACATTTTATGACATAATTGTCCGAAAAGAAACATTTAAATATTTGGAGATATTAAAATATAAATTATGGCAGAAAACATAACAAAACTTGTTGAGAATTATATTTTAGAGCATGCGAGCATAAAAGATTGCCTGAAAAACAAATTAATTAATTACTCAGCATTAAGCAGAAAAATATCAAAAGAGCTGGGTGTAAAACCTAAAAACTTCGACGCTGTTCTGGTTGCATTAAGAAGGCTTTCTAATAAACTGGAGAAAAAATCAGTATCGCAAAGAAGAACAATGGATATTGTAAAGAGAAGCAGCTTTGAAATAAGAAATAAGGTTGCAGTATTAGTCATAGAAAAAGGAATAATACCAGACTCTGTTTTTAAACTGCAGAAAGAAATAAGGAAAACTAGTGGAACTTTGCAGATAATAGAGGGTGCTTCTGCAATAACAATAATAACAGATGAGGCAACATATAAAACGGTTCGGGACGCATTCAAAAATAGGATTATAAAAACCAGCCTTGACCTAGTGGCAATAATAATAAAGAGTCCAGAAGACTTGGAAGAAACTCCAGGAGTTATCTCTTATTTTTATTCATTGTTGGGAGAAAGAGAGATTAACATTGTTGAAACAATAAGCTGCTGGACAGACACAATCATACTTATTGAAAAGAAAAATTTGGACAAGACATTGAAAGTTATAAGGCTTTAAACAACAATATTTAAATAGTTTTAGAGAAAAGCTTCCCTTATGAAAGAAACAAATCTTGGGATAACTGTCAGGAAAGAAGATAATTCAAGTGAGTGGTACACCCAAGTAATTCAGAAAGCCAGGCTTGTGGAGTACGGACCAGTTTCAGGATGCCTTGTTTACAGGCCCGAGAGCTTTCAAATATGGGAAAAAATAAGAGATTTTTTTGATAAGGAAATAAAGAAGCGCGGCGTGAAAAACGCTTATTTCCCTCTCTTAATACCAGAATCTTTGTTCAAGAAGGAGGCAGAACATGTTAAGGGGTTTGCTCCTGAAGTAGCTTGGGTCACTCACGGCGGCAGCACAAAGCTGAACGAAAAGCTTGCTATAAGGCCGACTTCTGAAACAATTATGTATGATTCTTACAGGAAATGGGTGAGAAGCTATAAGGACCTCCCTATTTTGATAAACCAATGGTGCAATATTGTCAGGTGGGAATTCAAGCACCCTGTTCCTTTTCTTAGGGGCAGAGAATTTTTGTGGCAGGAAGGACACAATGTTTTTGCCACTCAGCAAGAAGTTGAAAAAGACACAAAGGAAATTCTTGACCTTTACGCAAAAACGTTTGAGGAATTGCTGGCTGTGCCTGTTATTAAAGGAAGGAAATCTGAGAAAGAAAAGTTTGCAGGAGCCTTGTACACTTTAAGCATTGAGACATTTCTTTCAAACGGAAAAGCTGTTCAGGGCGCGACATCACACAATCTGGGGCAGAACTTCGCAAAGGCTTTCAACATAAGTTTTATTGATGAGAATGAAAAAAAGCAGTACGCGTGGCAGAACTCATGGGGCTTAAGCACTAGGTCATTAGGTATTATGATATTAACGCATTCAGATAACAAAGGGCTTGTTCTGCCGCCAAAAGTTGCTCAGCACAAAGTTGTGATAATCCCAATATTCTTCAAGGATAAAAAGGAAGCTGTTTTAAAAGCAGCTAACGATTTAAAATCAAGACTAAAATCTTTTGATCCTATACTTGATGACCGCGATGATTACAGCACTGGCTGGAAATTCAATGATTGGGAGCTGAAAGGAATACCCTTAAGGATAGAGATAGGGCCGAAGGACTTGGAAAAAAAGCAGGCTGTTCTTGTGACAAGGCATGATGGCAGGAAAGAATCTGTGAAGATAAAGGATGCTCCAAAAAAGGTTGCTGAATTACTCGAGCAAATGCAGAAGGAGTTGTTTGAGAAGGCTAAGAAGTTTATAAAGGATAATACTGTCACGGCAAAAAATTTTGATGAATTAAAGAAGGCTATAAACAATAAGAAACTTGTAGAAGCCTACTGGTGCGAAAACCAGGAATGTGAGAATTGGATAAAAGACAAGACTGGCGGCGCAAAAACGTTGAATATTCCTTTTGAGCAGCCAAGTATGAAAGGCAAGAAATGCGTTTGGTGCAAAAAGCAGGCCAGCGTTCTTGTTTACTTTGCAAAAAGTTATTGAAAGGAAGTTTTATGATAAGAATAGATGGTGATTATGGAGAGGGTGGCGGCCAGATTGTCAGAACAGCCCTGGCTTTATCAACAATCACAGGAAAACCATTTAAGATTACTAACATAAGGAAAGGACGCAAGGTTGCTGGCCTGAAAGCACAGCATTTACATTGCATAAGAGTATTGAAGGAATTATGCGATGCAAAAACGAACGAAATTAATGTAGGATCTGAGTATTTGGAATACACTCCAGCCAAGATAAAAGGCCGAACAATTCTTGTTGATATTGGAACAGCAGGCTCAATCACGCTGCTTTTGCAGGCTGTTCTTCTACCTTGTTTGTTCTCAAAGGAAAAAGTCAGGTTAAAGATTAAAGGGGGTACTGATGTTAAATGGTCAATGCCTATAGATTATTTTTGCAATGTCCTTTTACCTTATTTTAAGAAGTACGCTGATATTGAGTGTCTTCTTGAAAAAAGGGGTTATTACCCTAAAGGAGGCGGAAAAATTGACATGAAAATAATCTCAAAAGGATCAGAAGTACCTGTTAATCAATTTGAGCGCGGCAAATTAATCGCGATAAAAGGGATTTCAAACGCTTCTAAGCACTTATCAAAAGCAGAAGTTGCTGAGAGGCAGGCAAGAGCAGCAAGAATAATGCTGTCAAGCTTGAATGTTTCTATAAGAATTGAAACTCATTACGCAGAAGCGCTCTCAGCAGGCTCAGGCATTTGCCTGTGGGCGTTGTTTGAGTCAGAGGATTTTCCAGTATTAATAGGAGCTGATTCTCTAGGAGAGCGCGGCAAAAAATCTGAGCTAGTCGGTCAAGAAGCATCAGAGAAATTGATCAAGGAGATTAACTCCGGAGCTTGCGTTGACCAATGGGCTGCGGACAACCTTATTCCTCTAATAGGGCTTTTCGGCGGCAGAATAAAAACTTCTGAAATAACAGGTCATACAAGAGCAAACATTTACGTTACAGAGAAGTTCTTAGATTGCAAGTTCATAATAGAAGAAGATAAAAAAATTATAAGCTTAGAGAGGCACAATGCCTAATTCGTCGCTCATCTTAGCAAATGCCTCATCTTTTTCTGTTCTTTGTTCTTTGCCAAGAATCCACGGCGACTTAACACCCGTTATTATTGTCATAACGCAGACTTTTCCTGTCATTCCTTCATTTATTCTTGCCCCCCATATCACATTTGCGTCAACGTCAAGGCTTTCTGTAACTAATTCGCCGATCTTGTTGATCTCATCAAGCGTCATGTCAGGACCGCCCTCAATATGTATTAGCGCTCCTTGCGCTCCTTCATAATTGATGTCAAGCAATGGGTTTGAGAGGGCTCCTTTAACTGCTTCTTCCACGCGGTTGTTTGTGTCTGATGAGCCTATTCCAATAGCCGCTACGCCGCCATCAGTCATTATTGCTTTTACGTCAGCATAATCCAAGTTTACTAGGCTTGGAACAGCTATTGTCTCAACTATTCCTCTTATCATTGTTGCTATAAGCTCATTTGCAACTGCGAAAGCCTGTTGGATTGGCAAATCACCAGCGATTGAGACTAATCTGTTGTTATCAATTACAATTACTGTGTCTGACACTTTCCTTAATTCTTGCAAACCGAATTCTGCCTTATCAATCCTTGCCCTTTCTATTTTGAAGGGCATTGTCACAGTGCCTATGACTATTGCGCCGTTGCTCTTTGCAACATTGGCAATTATCGGAGCTGCTCCTGTGCCTGTTCCGCCACCCATCCCCGCGCAGACAAAAACCATGTCAGAGCCGTTAACGCAGTCTTTTATCTCATTAATTGTTTCTTGGGCGGATGCAGCTCCCTTCTCTGGAAATCCACCACATCCTAAGCCGCGAGTAATGTTTTTTCCTATTAGGAATTTGTGATCAGCATCTGTTATTTGTAAGTGTTGCTCGTCTGTGTTGCATGCTATAATCTCGGCTCCCCTAATGCCTTTGTTGTAGAGCCAGTTTATCATGTTTGAACCTGCGCCCCCGACGCCAATCACTTTTATGTTAGCTTTTCCAACAGAACTTGTGGCACCATCCATTCTATTTTCACCTCTTTTGGTCTTTGGTTTTTTAAAATTTCAAAAAACAATACAAATATTTCATACATAAACTAGTATATAAAGTTTACGGATTTGTATACTGAGATATCTTTCTTATCTTTGTTTTTTGGAAAGAAATAATGTTATTTAGGATTAAAAAAAGAAAAGAATGAGGCTCTAAGCCTCAAAAAAACACACCTCTTTTTCCACCAAACTAGGCTAAATTAATAATATCATAAAGGTCTCGAATGGTGTTTTTTAAAGCCTGCTTCTCATCATTGCTTAGTTTTAGCTCATAGAAAAGGCTTCTTATCTCATTGTAGAGTTGCTTTGCCTCATCAATTTTCTTCTTTGTGACAAGATCTTTGCATTCATTAATCATCCTGTATATTTTTGCTTGATTGGGTTCAGGAATTTTTAAGCGCTCATGAACGTTCTCAATATGGCTTATTTCCTTGCTGTCATCAGCAATTCCTGCCATCTTTTTTTCCATGTAAAAGTGGAATTCCTCATCCTCAAGCTCTGCCTTTTCTTTGTCATATTCTGACTCAACATAGTCTAAAGCGCGGTCTTCTAGCTCTATCATTTTTTCTTTTTTCTCTAATTCTTTCTCTTTTTCCTTGAATTTTTTCTCAAACTCTGCCTCAAGCCTTTTTCTCCTTTCCGCTAAGGATTTCTCAGCTTTTCTAAGCTCAAACTCTTTTTTTTGCAATTCTGCTTTGAGCGCAGAAATCTCTTTTTGCTCTTTCTTCTTTTTCAGCTCCCATTGTGAGATATCTTTCTGCAACTTATTCTTTCTTTGAGATAATTGTTTCTCATCTTTGACAACGAGCTGTTCGCGCTTCATCAGCTCATTTTTTTTCTTGACTAATCTTGCCTCCTTATTTTTTAATGAAATCTTGAGGTCCTCTAGCTGGTGCTTTAGTTTCTTTAGCTCAGATTCCTTGCTCTTTAATTCTTCGCTTTTTCTCTTAACAATCTCTTCTCTTGATTTCAGTTTCTGCTCTCTTAAGTCTGCTTTTTTTATGCGCACCACCAGCTCCTTTTCACTCGCTTGAACTAATTTCCTGCGCTCTGCAATATCAAAGTCTGCTCTTTTTCTCTGCTGCTCAAGGTTCAGTATTTCTCTTTTAAGAAGCTCTTTTCTTGCTTTTAAGTCTTCTAAATCGCGCTGTATTTTCTTTTCTTTTCTCAAAAGCTTGTCCATTTCTTTTTTTATTGTTTCAGGAACAACTTCTTCTTTTTTGGAGCTTGTAGTTGTTTTTTCTGTACTTGTTTTTCCTGGTTTTTTTGTTTTTGGCTTTGGAGGGGCTATTCTGCATATTCTTTTGTCAATGTCAAGCCCGACTTTTCTGAAAGCCTCTTTAGCTTCCTTCTGTTTCTGGTCAGCGATCCTTTTATCAATGTCTATTCCTATTTTTTTGAATGATTCCTTAGCAGCCGTTGAGCTTTCCTGGGTTGCTGTCTCTGTTTTTTTTGGTTTTGGCGGCTCCGCTGGCTTTGCTGGTTGCCATTTTGCCTCAGTAGCCTGAGCTTCTTGCTGTTTTGTCTCACTGGGCTTTTCATCTTCAAGAGATGTTGGCAATTCTATGCCCTCAAACTCAAATTGCTTTTTTTCTTTTTTAGAGAAAATTCTTTTAAAGAATCCTGGCTTTTTTTCTTTCTTCTCATTTTTTTCTCTTTCAATAAGTTCTGGCGGCTTGGGAGAAGCAGGGAATTCAGGTAAGTCTAAGTCTCTTTTCGTTTTGTTCCCGAACATGAGCACTTTGAATTAGATTGAGTATTTATACTTTTGTTGCAATTTTATAATAGAAACAGAAATAAAAAAGGAAGAAAGAATCTTATTTTCTTCCGCGAGCCATTTTTGCTCTTGAAACATCACCGTTCTTGTCAACAAAATATAGGTAGCCTGCTTCTTTTTTAACACCAACTTTTGCGACTTTCTCAACTTTTGTTCTCCCTTTCTTTCTGCCACCCCTTGCCATGACAGCACGTGAAATATCACCGTTCTTGTCAACAAAATATAGGTAGCCTGCTTCTTTCTTTACACCTGCTTTTGCAACTTTTTCTGCCATATTTTATCACCTTTTTCAATTTTAAAAAATTGGCTTATTCTCCACGATAAATCTCTTTACTTTATTAATCTTTCGTTTTTTCCGACTAAAAAACATATTTTTCTCGTCTATATTTTTACTACAAAAAAGTGAGAAACCGACGACAAACCGATCATTCTGATTTAAATGATTATATTTAAATAACAGAGATTAGAGCTTTTATTGCGACTTCAATCATTTTGTTATCCGGCCTGGCAGTTGTTATTTTCTGGATCATTTTCCCAGGCCATGTTATTATTGTTGAGAGCAGGTTGTTTTTTATTTTTGGCGTTATTCTCAGTATTTCATAAGAAATTCCTGCAATAAGCGGGATGAGGATTATTCTAGACAGGAGCCTCATTGCCCATGTTTTTGGTGTAATAAGTGAAAAAGTTATTATGGCAATTATCAGAACGATCATTATAAAGCTGGTGCCGCACCTTTTATGAAAAGTGGGGCATTTCTTCACGTTCCTCACTGTTAATGGCTCTCCTTTCTCATAACAGTTTACCACCATGTGCTCTGCTCCGTGGTATTGGAAGAGTCTTTTCACATCACCCATAGTTGAGATTATTAGAACATAAGAAACAAAAAGTATTATCCTTATGATTCCATCAATAAGATTGAATGTTAAGTTGTATTCTTTTGTAATCCATTTTGTCAAAAAAAAAGGAATTATTAAGAAAACACCCACAGCTAAAAAAGTAGAAATAAACATTATAAGACTAATCTCTTTTTTGCTCATTTTGTTTTCTTCTTTCCCCTCTGCTTCATTAGCACTGTAAGTTAGCGCTTTTAGCCCGATGATTAATGTTTCAACCAAAATTCTGAAGCCCCTTATAAAAGGCCATTTTAAGAGTTGTACGCTTGGTTCTCTAAGAAGCTCTTTTTTAATCTTTATTTTTCCGTTTGGCTTTCTTACTGCGATTGCTATTTTGTTCTCATTTTTCATAAGAACACCCTCAATGACTGCTTGGCCGCCGATAATATTTTTCCCTGGCATTTATAACGTTGAGTAGAACTAATCTTATATATATTTTATTAAAGACCGGTGCTGTCAGCTTAAGTAAGAAAGTTTTAGTGGTGTGGGCGGGACTAAAAATCTTTATAATTTTTTAACTCAACAAAATTGATTTAACCACCTTAAAGACCTAACTGCTCATCTATGTCTTTTGCCACATCTTTAAGTGCTGCGCATGCCTTGTTAAGATTGTCCTGAACTAAGTCGACAAGTCCGGCAAGATTGTCAACAGCCAAGTAATATTTGTTGTTCTTGCTTATAACAATCCCCGAGTCCATCAATTTGTTAAGGTGATGAACAACTGTCCCTCTGGAAAGGTTTGAT
This sequence comes from Candidatus Woesearchaeota archaeon, assembly GCA_003695265.1. Lineage (GTDB taxonomy): Archaea > Nanobdellota > Nanobdellia > Woesearchaeales > J072 > J072. The sequence goes on from RFII01000047.1 coordinate 38,126, forward strand.
TCAAATGCAATTTCGTCGCTTGACATTGGCTTGCCGATTTTTCTTGACTTAACGAGAACTATGAAGATGCGAAAACAGCTCTTGTCTTTATCCCGTAGATTGAATAGGCCGAGCGAGCTCCCAAACCACTGCAGTTTTTGGTTTATGTCTGTGTACTTTGGCTTGTCTGACCTTATTATGGTTATTTTGGAGTAGTGGAATCTCATGAGATTATTGTTTGTTATAATTGCTTTATAAATTTTTGCCGAAAAATTTATATATTACCTGTTTATCTTATGTGGACTGTGTTGATTTTAAATCAACAAAAATTTATGGTTATCGAGGTGAGTCATTTATGACAAAGAAAAAAACGACAACGGCAAAAACGCCAAAAAAAGAGGATGAGGTGAATGATCTTAAAGAAACATTGCAAAGAGTTCAAGCAGATTTCGAGAATTACAAAAAGAGAATTGAGAAAGAAAATGAGCTCATCATAGAAAGAGCAAAGGCAGATCTTATCAATAAACTTTTGCCAATAATTGACAGCTTTGACCTCGCTTTAACCAACAAAGATAAATGTGAAGATTTCATAAAAGGAATCGAACTAATTTATGCCCAGTTTATGGATATTATGAAAAAAGAAGGACTCGAGCAGATAAAAGCTCTTAATGAAAAGTTCGACCCTTTCAAGCATGAAGTTCTCTTGCAAGAAGAATCAAATAAAGAGAAAGGAACTGTCCTGGAAGAGCTCCAGAAAGGGTACATGTTCAAAGATAAGGTTTTACGCCCGACAAAAGTCAAAATAAGCAAATAATAAAGATGAGGTAAAAAAATGGAGAAAACCACACAAAAAATGTTTTTGAAAGCAGAAGGGATACTAAAATATCTGGAAGGTAATAATGATAAAATAGACACTTTAATTATGTGCAAACCAAATAATATTGAGCTTGTCACAACAGATCAAAGCCTGTACGAGGCTGTTGGCTCAGTTAAAGATAAGACAAAAATAAATTATGCAAAACTAGTAAAGTTCTTGGAAGTGGTTAATATTGTTTCTTTTAAGGAAAAAATGCAAAAGCCGCGCACAATCCTAAAGGAGGAGCGTGTGAAAGAATTAAGAAAAAAAGTCTCAGGAGGTGAATAATCATGGCTGAAAAAACAAAAAAGGAGAAAATAATAGGCATAGATTTAGGAACATCAAATTCCGCGGCTGCAGTTCTTCAGGCAGGAAAACCAGTAATGATTCCATCAGCAGAAGGCACTTCACAGTATGGAAAGGCATTCCCAAGTGTTGTGGCCTTCACTAAAGATGGCCAGCTTCTCGTAGGAGAACCTGCAAGAAGGCAGGCAGTTTCAAACCCAGAGAACACAATAATTGCTGCAAAAAGAAAGATGGGCCAAAAATTTGAATATAATATAAATGGTAAGAAATACACACCGCAGCAAATCTCAGCATTTATTCTTCAAAAGATTAAGAAAGACGCTGAAGAGTTCATCGGAGAACCTATCAGCAAAGCAGTGATTACCTGCCCGGCATATTTTGATGATGATCAGAGGCAGGCAACAAAGGACGCTGGTACGATTGCCGGCTTAGAGGTTGTGCGCATAATAAACGAGCCAACAGCAGCATGCTTGGCATATGGTCTTGACAAATCAGATAAAGAAATGAAAATACTTGTGTTTGACTTTGGAGGAGGAACCTTAGATGTTACTATAATGGAATTTGGAGAAGGCGTCTTTGAGGTTAAGTCAACCTCAGGAGACACGCAGCTCGGCGGAACAGACATGGACAACGCATTGATGAATTTTATAATTGAGGATTTCAAGAAAAAAGAAGGAATAGACTTGAGCGAGGACGACACTGCAATGCAGCGCTTAAGAGAAGCCGCTGAGAAAGCAAAAATAGAGCTCTCAACAACATTAGAAACAGAGATTAATCTGCCGTTCATAACAGCAACTGATAAAGGACCAAAACATCTTAATATGAAAATAACAAGAGCAAAGCTCGAACAATTAGTAGAGCCTATTATTAAGAAATGCAAAGCACCTATGGAGCAGGCAATAAAAGACGCTAAACTAAAAGCAGATGATATTGATAAGATAATTCTTGTAGGTGGGCCAACAAGAATGCCAATAGTAAGAAAATTCGTTGAAGATTTTATAGGTAAAAAAGCAGAACGTGGCATTGATCCTATGGAGTGTGTTGCTCAAGGAGCAGCAATCCAAGGAGGCGTTCTAGCAGGAGAAGTAAAAGATATCTTGTTGTTAGATGTGACTCCATTAACACTTGGAATAGAAACTCTTGGCGGTGTAAGAACACCTTTGATTGAAAGGAACACAACAATCCCAACAAAGAAAACACAGATTTTTTCCACTGCAAGCGACAATCAGACTGCAGTTACGATAAACGTTTTGCAGGGAGAAAGGCCTATGGCAGCTGACAACAAAAGCTTAGGCAGGTTTGACCTTGTTGGAATACCTCCTGCTCCGAGAGGTGTTCCTCAGATTGAGGTAACTTTTGACATTGACGCTAACGGAATCCTCCATGTTACAGCAAAGGATCTTGGTACTGGCAAAGAGCAGAGTATCAAGATCACTGCTCCAAACAAGCTAAGCGAAGAAGAAGTTGAGCGCATGAAAAAAGAGGCAGAGGAACACGCGGAAGAAGACAGGAAAAGAAAAGAAGAGGTTGAAGTAGTAAATCAAGCAGACAGCTTAGTGTATAGCTCTGAGAAAATATTCAAAGAGTTTGAGGGTAAGATTGACAAGAAAGAAATTGAAGAAGTGAAGAAAGAAGTAGATGAATTAAAGAAAATGCTCAAAGAGGACAAAAAAGACGTTGAAAAGATGAAGAAAAAGATCGAAGAGATTAATCAGAAAATGCAAAAACTGTCAACAGAGCTTTACCAAAAGGTTTCTGCTGAGCAGGCAAAGCAGCAACAACAGGGAGAAACAGGAGACACTAAGGAAGAAAACAAGAAAAAAGACGAAAAAGTGGTTGACGCAGAGTACAAAGAAAAGAATGACGAGAAGAAAAAGGATTAGCTTTATAAGCTAGTCCTAATTCCAAAGCCAAATGGCTAAAGATTATTATAAAATACTCGGCGTTGACAAAAACGCCACAAAAGAAGAAATAAAAAGAGCCTACAAAAGACTGGCAAAAAAGTACCATCCTGATATTAATAAAGATCCTGGAGCTGCAGAAAAATTTAAGGAAATCTCAGAAGCAGCAGCAGTGCTTTCAGACGACCAGAAAAGAGAGCAGTATGACCAGTTTGGCAGCGCAGGCCCGGGTATGGGTGGTTTTGAAGGGTTCAGCGGGTTTAATGACTTTGATTTCGGCTCCATGGACTTGAATGACATTTTTGATTCTATATTTGGAGGAGACTTCTTTGGCAGCAGATTCAGAAGAAGGCAAGGCCCAGTGCAAGGCTCTGACTTGCTGTACAATCTAGAAGTTGATTTGGAGGAAGCTGCTTTCGGCGCAAAAAAAGAGATAAGTGTTCCGAGGCATGAAACGTGCAGTAATTGCAATGGCTCAGGCGCGGAAAGCCCATCTGATATTGTTTCATGCAGTGACTGCGGAGGGACAGGAGTTCTAAGAAGAACACAAAGGACTCCTTTTGGCATGTTTAGTACACAGACAACATGTAGGAAATGCCATGGCTCCGGAAAATTTATAAGAAATAATTGTCACATATGCAAAGGGTCTGGGATTGTTAAGAAGGTTAGTAAGATAGAGGTTGAGGTTCCTAAAGGTGTTTTCACTGGCTCAAAGCTTAGAATAAGAGGTCATGGAGAGGCAGGACAGAAAGGAGGGCCTCCTGGAGACTTGTTCGTTGCTATCAAGGTTAAGCCACACCCCATTTTTGAGAGGGATGGAAACAATATTTACATTACTGTACCGATTAATTTTACAGAGGCTGCACTGGGGACAAGCATAGAGGTTCCAACTTTAAAAGGAAAGGCTGTTCTCAAAGTTCCTCCTGGCACGCAATCAGGCACGATTCTAAAAATGAGTGGGAAGGGAATCCCTGATTTGCACTCTGGAAGGCCTGGCAACCAGATGGTCCGAATAATTGTCGAAACGCCAACAAAGCTAACAAAAAAACAAAAGGATTTGCTTAAAAAGCTAGACTTAAAAAGCCCGCGAAAAAAGAAAGGGCTGTTTGATAAGATCAAAGGCTCACTCTTATAACTACCTCTCAAGAGGAACATTTAAATACTTCTTTTTGTAGAGTAAAAAACTTAAACAAGGTGATGAACTATGAAAGAAGAAAACAGACAAGCACAAATTAGTGGACAGAACCCCATCCCAGCGAGTAGTTCTGCCTACAGGAGAAGTTATTATCACAGCGCGGATAATTCTGGCTGGAAATTTGTTGGGGCATTATTCGGTGGGGCGGCTGCAATAATTGCAGGATTATTAGTTTATGATAACTTAAAAGGCCCTAAAAAGCCTGAGTATCTGCCCACAAGCATGATCAACGTGGTTAATCACCTAAGAGTTGAGCCGCATAATGAGAAGTGGTTTGTGAACTCAAGAGTTATTTACGCTTCTGGCTCAAACGCCTTAGTAAAAGAGGGCAGTAGTTCACTTTATTTGCAGGGAGAGGGCATTGAAAGCACTTTAAAAAATGCAAGAGGTTTATTCTTAAGTGAATCAGGTGAAGGCGGCTTATCCTTAATCATTGAGGGTATTAGAACAGGAGATGGCACGCAGATGGGCCTTGACCAAGCCATACGAATCAATACTGATTTTGATGGACAATTCGCAAACGCAAATCATTATAAACACTTGCCTAGCACGCTAAGGCATGACAGGAAAGGAAGCATAAAGAAAGTTATTGGCGGCGCAGACGGCGGAGCTTTAGTCAGCGCAAAAGGCGCAGTTGAGTTTAACCAGGACTTAAAAGGGTATGTTGTTAGGTTCGGAGAAGGCCCCACGGGAGTATTGCTAACAGGTATTAGCCCAGACCAAGAGTTTTTCCTTGACGCAGCAATGAGCAGCAAAACGAAGGTCCAAGTTTTCGGGAGTGCAGAAAGCTTGTGGGATTATAAAGGAAAAGTAAGTTATGATCCCTCAACAGGCAAAGGAAGCGGAAGAGGAAGCTCTGGCATTATTGCAGCGCTTAAAGTTGATAATGTAGCTGCTTTTGGTAAAAATATTCCAAAATAAAATTTGGGTGCCTGGTGGTGAATAAATAATATTATTAATTTTCTTTTTTCTTCTTACAATACATTAAGAAAGATATTTATATTAGTAA
>RFII01000048.1 GCA_003695265.1 Candidatus Woesearchaeota archaeon
TATTTGCATAAAAATTTTTATAATCTCCTGACACAACAAAATTGGCTTAACCTATAAATAAAATAATATAAACAATATCTTAAACAACACATGACTTAATACAAAAGTATTTATATTCTAATCACAACCCAAGAGAAAGCAGGCAGAAAGATTTGAGGGGTGCAAAATGCCAAAATCTCAACTGTCAAACTTAAGGGAAGCAATAAAGGACTTCAGAGAAGGCAAATTTGTGATTATTCTTGACGAGGAGACTCGTGAAAATGAAGGCGACTTGGTTATCGCAGCAGAAAAAATAACGCCGCAAGCAGTAAATTTCATGATTAAGCATGCCCGAGGCCTTTTATGCGTGCCTCTCACAGCAGAACGCACAGAAGAATTAGGCTTGCACCCAATGTGCCCTGAAAACACAGGAATGCATTCCTGCGCATTCACAATATCAGTCGATGCAAAAAAAGGCACGACAACAGGAATATCAGCACATGACCGAGCAGCAACAATAAAAGCATTGGCTGATCCAAGCACAAAGCCAAGCGACTTGGCCAGGCCAGGCCATGTATTTCCTCTAAGAGCGCAGGAAGGCGGAGTTTTAGTAAGGGCAGGCCATACAGAAGCCTCAATTGACCTTGCAAAGCTGGCAGGACTTTACCCTGCTGCAGCAATATGCGAGATAATAGGGGAAAACGGGAAGGTGTGCAGGCTGCCAGAGCTGGCTGAGTTCGGAAAAAAACACAACATCAAACTTATAAAGTTGTCACAAATAATAGCTTACCGAAACAAAAATGAGAAACTAGTCAGAAAGGTAGCAACCTCAAAACTGTCAACCAAATACGGCGAATTCATCCTTCACGCTTACGAAAGCGTCATTGATTCAACACCATTTCTTGCTTTAGTTAAAGGGAATATCAAGACTCCGACACTTGTAAGGGTACATTCGGGCTGCGTCACAAGCGAAGCATTATACTCAACAAGGTGTGACTGTCGCGAACAATTAGAAATGGCGATGCAAAAAATATCGCGAGAAGGCGGCGTTCTGCTTTACATAAACCACCAGGAAGGCCGCGGAATCGGCATCTTAAACAAGATCAAAGCGTATGAGCTTCAAGACAAGGGCAAAGACACTGTTGAGGCAAACGAATTGCTTGGCTTTGCCGCTGATGAGAGGCACTACGGCCTAGGAGCGCAGGTCCTCATGGACTTGGGCATTAAGAGAATAAGGCTCATGACAAACAATCCAAAGAAAAGAGCAGGCTTAGAGGGTTACGGACTGAAGATTGTTGAGAATGTCCCATTAGAAATAAAGCCTAGCAAAACAAACTATGCTTACCTAAAAGCAAAAAAAGAGAAGATGGGACATAACCTAAACCTCATAAAGGATATTCCCTAAGATTATTCAATAATTGTACCAACAAAATCTTTTCCTGCCAAATAATCCTCTATGTTTCTAATATTCTTTCCGTTAAGAATGACAACTTTCAATCCAAGTTCCTTTGCCTCTTTGCTTGCAACAGGATCAAAAGGAGCATTAAGCCCAGGATCCCATTTCTCGCCGACAATATTCTGGAAGTCATTCCATGATATTCTTTTTAGTGGTTTTGCATCATCAAACTTTTTCGGGTCTTTGTCATAAACGTAATCAATGTTGGAAAGGTTGACCACTGTTTTTGCGCCTAGGTTTTTTGCCAATAAGACAGCGTCCTTGTCTGTTGAGCAGCCCGGCTTCCACCCAGCAGCTACAATAACCTTTTCCTTAAAATCAACTGGCTGCGTAGGATCATCAATGACTTCGGGATAAGCATAGCCCTTAAATATTGTTTTAATGAGAAAAGCGTTTAGTTTCGTTGAGGCTATTCCCAGCCAATCTAAATCCTCGTTGTTTAAATCACTTATTTTGGAAGCTGCCTCCTGGTAGCGCCTGCAAATTTTTCCGCCGCCGCAGATTAATGCGAAGCGCTCATCACTTTTTAAGATGATTTCCTTAAACCTCTTTAAGAATTCAACATCTATCTCGTCAGGCACTATCAATGAGCCTCCCAAAGAGAATATTATCAACAAAACCACCTCATTCCCTGTCTTTGAACAGTATTTCGATGACAGCAGCGTACGCCGGCCTTGCTATGAACACCCCAAATGTGACTCCTAAAATTGTTGTAACTGCAAACCCTTTCAAGAGCCCAGCGCCAGCATAATACAATGGAATCATCGCAACAACTGTTGTTAGGTAAGCTCCTGTTATTATGAAAAACGCCCTTTTTATCTTTTCCTTCAGTGATAGGAATTGAACCTCTTTCCTTAGGGTTTCGTCTGTTATAACAATAACATGGTCAACTCCTGTGCCCACAGCTATTATAATCCCTGCTATTGCTGCTAAGTCAAGGTTCCATCCTATTAAAGCTGCCATGCCCAAAAGCAAAACAACCTCTGAGACTGATGTCAAAATCATTGGTATGGAAACAAGCAATGTCCTGTACCTTATGAACACGACTATTCCCACGCTGAGTATTGCCACTAAGCCAAGTATAAGGGAATTTCTTATGAACTCATGCCCTAAAACAGGTGAGATATTGTCTGCTTTCACAATATTCAGCTTTACGGGCAGTGAGCCTGTGATAAGTATTGTTTGAAGCCTTTTCATGCTTTTCAGGCTTTCAAACACAGCCTCCTCCCTTGTTGCTCCGACGCCAGAACCTGAAATCTGTATTTCTGTAGATGCCTGGCCCTTAAGCTCAGCTCCTATTCTCAAAGTGTCAACTAATGCATCATCCAGATAAAGGTCAATGTTCTTAGATAAGTAATCATTTCCGTTATCATCAGTAACAACTTCAAGGTTTCTTGTTAGGTCTGCCTGCCTCGCAGCAGCCTCCGGGCTCAATGATATTGCAAAGAAAAACCTGCACGCCCATTGGTTGTTGTCTATCTCGCTGCAGCCTTGCCTGGGATCAATTCCCGAGCAATCAGCGCTCCTGCAAACATAAGTTATGTCATTTCCCCCCTTAAAGACAGTGTCATTGCCTATCTTAGCCTCGAACTTGCCCTGCTTTGACAACAAATCCTTAACCTCTTCCTCATTGGCTCCTGCAACCTCAACGAGAATGAACTGGTTGCCTGACAAGTCTCCTGCCTCTCTCACAACAACATCACTTAACCCGTAAACGTTTATGCGCTCTTTCATGTTGTCAAGCAGAATATCCATGTCATCCTGCTCAAGCTTTGTCTCTGGTTGCAGAAGAACCCTTGTCCCTCCCTGAAGGTCAAGGCCTTTCCTTAGGTTGGTTTTTGGAGCATCATAAACTTTTAGGCCGATATCCTCAACCCCTATAACCTCTTCAATTACTTCAGGAACTTCAACTGTCTTGTTTATCGTCTTATTTATGACAACTTCTGTACCATTAACTGTGTCATTAATGAAAATTGTTTCTGGAACGGTCTTATTAATAGTTCTATTAGTTTTAATCCTCTTTACTAGCGGCTTTGTATGCAGCAAATAAATGTCTTTGTTTGTCTCTATCTGGACTGTCTCATTAATGCCAAAAGATTGCACTATCTCATTGAATTCCTTTACCGAATTAATTGGCTGGTTGTTAATTGATATTATGCGCTCCCTTTTTGTTGGCGCAATGTTTGGCTTTGGGCTTTCTATGCCGGCAAGCATAGCTGACGAATTTTTGATGACATTCCTTATTGCAACCCCTTCCGAGTTTATTTGTGGGTTTATTGCGACGATAGCAAGTATGAGGAAAATTATTAAAATCAAAAATCGTGCGTTAACCAGTATTTTTTTTGCCTTTCCCATCATTCCCCACTTTTATGCTCCATATACCACCTGAGTATTCCCGCGTTCTGAATCCATGTGTTGATAAAGTCAATTAGAAGACCTATTAACAAAATAGTCATGATCTGCTTTAGCACCTCTGAGTCAGAGATTAGTAGTGCTGTAATGACCGCAGCCAAAGTTGTTGCTGACATCATAAGCCCTGTCTTCATCGCTCCAATGACTCTCTCGTAAACAGTGCCTATTTTTCGCTTGACAACCCTTGTTGTTAGTAATATGTCAGTATCAACAGAGTAGCCAATAAGCATGAGGAAAGCTGCTATTCCCGCTGTCGAAAGCTTTATTCTGAGCAAGTCTATTATCGCCAGCGTTACAATTATGTCTGAAAATGCTGCTAGCATAACAGCAGCGCTAGGAACAAAGGTCCTGAAATAAAAAAACACAACAATCCCCATAAATATAAATGCGATAATCAAAGCTGTGAAAGTCTGCTTGAAAAAAGAAGCGCCAAGGCTGGAGCCTATCGTTTCAATACTATAATTATCCTTTGTTAATCCAGGAAACTTTTCCTTTACAGCCTCCAAGAGCATGTCAGTCTGCTTTTCAGTAATCTCCTGGTTGCTCGTGTCAATTGCAGAGTCAATAATGTAGCCGACAGGAGCTCCTGCCCTGCTCCACACCCTCACCGAATTATCAAAGCCAAGAGTTTCTGTTAGCTCTTTCTCGAATTTCACAGGATCAACGCTTTCTTGAGTGGAAATTGTTAACGTAACGCCACCTTTTAGTGTTACGTCGCGATAAACAAAGTCTCCTGTTCTCGCGTACTGAGCAATAATCAGAATTATAGAAATAATCAGCAGTGCTGCAGGTATTACCAGCAACGCCTTGTATTTCTTCTTGTACAACTCAGCTATTTGTCTCATCAACTGCCTGAAAAAAGAGCTAATTTAAAAAGGTTTTGAAATGATTCGATTAATTTAAATTTAGTTATTAGTTCTGCCATTCGTACTCTAACAAAAAAGTAGGCAACTCACAGGATCAAACTCATATGATTATATCCCTCTTTATAAAATAATTGTTGTAACATATTATTGTAACATAATAATAATTTAATTTCAAAAACCGTAAGCTTTATATATTACCATAATTTACAATGCCTTATAAAATTTCTTACAATGAGGACTTCTGAGGGTGTAAGAATAATGGACGAAAAAGTCATGAAAACCGGTACAACAACTGTAGCTATTGTTGCAAAGGACGGAATTGTGCTTGCAGCTGACAAAAGGGCAACAGCAGGAAACTTCATCGCGAACAAAAGAATAAGGAAAATATATGAGGTTTCTGATAATATGGCGTTGACCATGGCAGGCACTGTGTCTGACGCGCAATTGCTATGCAAGCTGATTAAGGCAGAACTAAAACTGAAAAAGATGAGGACAGGCAGAGACGCGACAGTGAAGGAGTCAGCAAACCTTCTCGCGAACTTAGTGTACAGCAATATTCGCAAGTTCAGCGTGATTCCTGGCATTGCGCACTTCTTGTTTGCAGGAAAAGACAACACAGGATTCCATGTGTATGACTTGTACCCTGACGGCTCGCTTTCTGAGACAGAAGACTTTGTTTCTTCAGGTTCTGGAAGCGTCATGGCATACGGCGTTTTAGAAACATTGTACAATAAAGATATAAGTGTTGACGATGCGGTAAAACTTGCTGTTAAGGCAATAAACGCCGCTCTCCAGAGAGACTCAGCATCAGGAGGCGGCATCGATGTTGTGACTATAACTAAAGATGGTGTTAAGAGAGCCTTTGAGAAGGAAGTGAAAGGCTCTGTTGAAGCATAAAATCATTCTCAAAAATTAACCAAAGGTGTAAGTGTATGAGTGACATATTAAATGAAGTTTTAGGCAATCTTCCAAAGGATTCAATTAGCGATGCTGCTTTTGAAGGCGCAAACATAGTTCTTTACACAAAGGACAAAAACTTTTTTTTAGACAATAAAGGCGCAATAAAGAAGATTGTTGATGACATCAAAAAAAGAGTAGAGCTAAGGCCTGATCCCTCCATAACAATGGATATGGAGGATGCAAAAGCAAAGATTAAGAAAATCATACCAGAAGAGGCCAAGCTGTCCAATATAATCTTTGATCCTCAAAGGTCACAAGTAATTATAGAAGCTGAAAAGCCGGGGCTAGCTATAGGCAAGCAAGGGAGTCTGCTGAAAGAAATAAGGGAGAACACTTTATGGGTTCCCTTAATAAAAAGAACGCCTACAATCAGATCAAAGCTTATTGAAAGCATTAGGTCTGTTTTGTATGAGCACAGTGATTACAGGAGGAAATTCCTGCATAAAACAGGAAAGAGGATTTATGACGGCTGGATACGGGGCAAAAAGGAAGGTTGGGTTCGCGTAACATACCTCGGCGGTGCAAGGCAAGTAGGAAGGTCATGCCTTTTCCTGCAAACAGCAGAGTCAAGAATACTCCTTGACTGCGGCATAGATGTTGCTTCTGAAGACCAGGCGTACCCCCACTTAGAAGCCCCTGAGTTCAAAATTGATGAATTGGATGCGGTCATTGTTTCTCACGCGCATGTTGACCATATCGGCTTAGTCCCGTACCTTTTCAAGTATGGCTACCGCGGGCCAGTTTATTGCACAGCTCCAACAAGGGATGTTATGGCGTTATTGCAGCTTGACCTTGTAAAAATTCAGCGCTCAGAAGGGAAGGAGCCTATCTATACCAGTGAGGAAATAAAGGAAATGGTGAAGCACACAATCACTCTTGATTATGGTGAGGTTACTGATGTGACCCCTGATGTTCGCATAACTTTATACAACGCAGGCCATATTCTTGGAAGCTCTTTAGTTCACCTTCACATAGGCAACGGCTTGCACAATATGGTTTACACTGGCGACTTCAAGTATGGAAGGTCAGAATTATTGAATCCTGCGCACACAGAATTCCCGAGATGCGAAACCCTGCTCATGGAGTCCACTTACGGCGGAAAAGAGAACACTCTTCCTCCAAGAGAGGAATGTGACAGGATTTTTGCAGACATAATAACAAAAACTCTGAATCGCGGTGGTAAAGTACTTCTTCCTGTTCTCGGCGTTGGCAGAGCTCAGGAGATACTTCTCACAGTCGAGCAGCTTATAAGAAACAAAGTCATTGACAAAGTGCCTGTTTTTATTGACGGCATGGTCTGGGATGTTACTGCAATCCACACGGCTTATCCTGAATACCTTAACAATGAGGTGAGAAAGCAGATATTCCACAAGAACCAAAATCCGTTTTTGTCTGATATCTTTAAAAGAGTTGGCAGTAAGAAAGAAAGGCAGGAAGTGATTGAGAATGAGGGTCCTTGCATAATTCTGGCAACGTCAGGAATGCTTGTAGGCGGTGCTTCAGTTGAGTACTTGAAAGAATTAGGGGACAACCCAAACAATTCTATGCTTTTCACATGCTATCAGGGGCCCGGCTCTTTAGGAAGGAGAATTCAGAATGGGGAGCGTGAAATAGTTTTCAAAAACGGCCAGAAGCAGGAAATATTGCCATTGAAAATGGAGGTTTATACGATTGAGGGCTACACAGGACACAGCGGAAGAAAGCAGCTCATGAATTTCGTGCAGCGCTGCTCTCCAAGGCCAAAGAAAGTGATTGTTAATCATGGTGAGAGTTCCCGCTGCTTAATGCTGGCAAGCTCAATACATAAATCATTTAAAATAGAGACTGTTGCGCCAAGAAACTTAGAAGCAATAAGAATAGTTTAACTACTTATCGATAGTAAATTAATAGAAAGATTTAAATATAAGCACTTAATAATTCTCATTCTTAAAAAGGGTTTTGAGGTGGCAAATGAAACGATTACTAATTTTAATACTTGCAATATTCGTGATATTACTATTTATACCAAGCAAAGAGGAAACCCTCTTAGAGGCTTACGGCAATTCAAAAGACGTTCCGTCACCAGCTGACAGAATACCAGAAAAAGACATTCACGTTTATGATGATAGAGTCGTCATTAACGTTGACAATCCTGTCTGGGCTTCATTCACTGACACTAATTCAATGGATCCTGTTTTTGACGTCGGCGCTAACGTAATTGAAATAATACCAAAAAGCGAGGATGAGCTTAAAGTCGGAGACATAATCTCTTACAGGCAAAACGGCTTCAACAAGAACATAATCCACCGCATAATAAAAATTGGCGAAGACGAAAAAGGATGGTACGCAATAGTAAAAGGAGACAACAACGCTGAGAAAGACCCACAAAAAGTGCGCTTTGATTCTGTTCAGCGCGTCGTAGTAGCAATAATATATTAAATATAACATTGTTAAGAATACAAAATCAAAAGGTTTTTATACAAGACCTTAATCGCTTGGAAGATGAATAAAAAACATCATTGCATAATATGTGAAGACCCAGAAGCGTTTTTTGCTGATATTCCCTCAGAAGAAGACATAGATGACATAATCCTCCGAGACTTGGCTAAGACTACAGGCATTGATTACAATCCAATAAGGTCAATATATGATGCTGGCGTGCCTGTCTCAGAACTGCTTAAAATAACTGATGATACAGAGATTGTTGCACATGAGAACGGTTATGATCCCAATGATTTATTAGGCTTTTTTAGCTCGCTTTACCCTTACTGCGATACTTCTCCCCTAAATATTCTTTTGTTATATCCTGTTGAGAAGGAGGGTTACACCATAATCCATGATGGAATAAAAAGGATTGATGACGATGATGACAATTCTGTTCATATAGACACATTAACAACACTTTTAAACAAAGGGGTGAGTGTTGGAAACATAGTTGGGCTGTTAAACGTTGTCGCACAAAACCAGGACCTTGTCCAGCAAGTCGCTCTTGACTATGAAACAAGGAGAAATCCGTACTTTGATGAGGAGGATCCTTACAGCACAGACAGGTCATTTGATGATCTTGTTCTTGTAGCAGCAAGGTTTATGAAAGAAAAAAATCTCGGGGTAAAAGAGCTTCCAGGAGCTATGGAAGACGCAATTGACATCAAAGCAGTGGGCTTCTGATCTAATCTCACTTGATAACAAATGAAATTAAAAAAAAAGAATTAATTATCAAGCATAGTTGTTATTATAGGTTTATCCTTTATTATGACTGTATGCTCTGTCTGAGCCACAAAGCCGCGCTTTTCTGGAAGAGGAGGATAATCCCTTATGATCCTATTGTTCAGAAGATCCCTCAGCGCAAACTTAACTTTGAAAACAGGATATTTCCTAACAAGCCACCTCGTAGTGAAAGGCAGTCCATTGTAAGATTCAATGAGCTTAAGGATTTCTCTTGTTATACTGTTTCTGACCGGCTTCTTATTAGTTAGCATGAAAATGTTTGCGGGGCTTGACTCATAAATCATTCCAACACCATCTGTTGCGAAAGGCTCAATAGCAATAGCTTGCCCTTCCTTGAGAGATGTTGAGTCTCCATTATCATAATTAGGAATGCTCGGCTTGTCATGAATGTTAAATTTGCCAAGGCCATGCCCGCACAGGTTTCTAACAGGGGAAAGACTGTACTTTTGAATTGTCTCCTGGATTTCTTTGCCAATCTCCCTAAGCGTTATTCCAGGTCTTAATACTTTGATGGCATTAGCAAGCGCTTCTTCAGAAGCCTTTACTATGTCCTTATGATTACCCAAATCCACTGTTCTTGCTGTGTCTCCAACAAAACCATTTACGTGAGCGCCGACATCAATCTTCACCAGGTCTCCCTCCTTAAAAACTGTTTTGTCGTCGGGATCAGCGCAGTTGTGAGCAGCAACCTGGTTTAATGAGATTTGCGTTGGAAAAGCGATTTCTCCTCCCAAATCAATTATTTTTTTTTCGACAAGGTCAGAAACTTCAAGCAGAGAAGCGCCAGGCTTTATCATTCGAGCGCCGTAATCCAAAGCCTGTGCTGCTATCCTTCCTGCTTTCTTATAATCCTCAATCATTTTAGCTTTTCTATAAGCCTGTCTTTTGGCAATAATTCCTCTTTTCCTGACTCCATGTTCCTCAGCTTGAACTTCTTCTGCTTTAATTCATCTTCTCCTACAAAAACAACGTAAGGAATTCCCATGCTGTTCGCAAAATTAAGGTTCTTGCTGATGCCCCTTCCTATTAAATCTATATCAGCGTTTATTCCATTATCGCGAATCTCCTTAACAAGCTTCATGCTCTCCTCCTGAGTTCCAATCGGAATAACATAAACTTTTGTCACACATTTCTTAACAGATTTCTTGCTCAAGCGCAGGGTATCTGTTATTACTTCAAGACCGAAAGAAATACCAACAGCAGGAGTGTCAGAATTGCTGCTGAGCAAAGAGCCTATCATTTTATCATAGCGGCCTCCGCCGCACACAGAGCTGGTTATCTCGCTTTTTCTTAGGAAGCCCTCAAACACTGTTCCTGTGTAATAGCCAAGCCCTCTTGCCAACGCCGGATTAAAGACAACGTTCTTTTTTTGGCTGCTGCTCAGAAAAGAGAAAACCCTTTCAATCTCATTAATACCCTCCTTTGCAGTATCCGACTTTAAGATTCCTTTAAGCGTTTCAAGCTTATCCTCATTTGTGCCAGAAACCTTGAATGAAGAAAGCAATTTTGCGATTTGCTCATCATTAATCCCTTTCTCCTCGAGCTCTTTCCTAACCTCATTCTCGCCGAGCTTCTTTATTTTGTCAAGTGAAATCATTACGCTCTCTGCCTTGCTCTTCGGAATTCCTGCGAACTCAATCATACCAGTTAGGATTTTGCGGTTATTAACCTCAAGGTAAGCGTCAAAACCAAGCTCCTTAAACACGTCTAATGAAAGAGATATCAGCTCAGCGTCTGCAACCACATCTTTTACTCCGACAGTGTCAACGTCGCACTGCCAGAACTCTCTGTACCTGCCGAGCTTTATTGGGCCGTCGCGGAAAACCTCGCCAATCTGATACCTTTTGAAAGGCATTTTCAACTGGGGATTCATACCAACAAACCTTGCAAGTGACAGCGTTAGCTCGAACCTCAAGCCGAGCTTCCTCTTGCCGCGATCCTCAAAAGTAAAAGCCTCCTGCAGAGCATCAGACTCGTTGCCTGCGCCGCCCTTTGCAGAAAGAACATCATATCTTTCAATTATCGGCGTTTCCAAAGGAGAAAAGCCGTACCTCTCAAAAATTCTGGTTAGCTTGCTAACTACCTCATTCCTCACAATCTTCTCTTCCGGCCCAAAGTCGCGGACTCCTTTAGCTGTTTGAAGCTTCATATTATCCCCTATTTCTATTAACATATTTATTTGTTTCCTTCTTCACAACATTTTATTGCCAGCTTTACAGCTTCCTCTGCTGTTTTTGCTTCAACAATCCCTGATCTTTTCCTGCCGTCAAGATAAGAGCCAGCAATCTTATCAGACCAGCCGCCAAATCCTTGCAGAGCTATTATCGGAATGTTCGCCTGGTAAGCAACACAAATCTCGCTTAGAGTTCCTGAGCCGCCAGAAATAGTTATTATTGCGTCACAGCAAAGCACTAAAACAAATTCTCTCCCACCTCCTCTCTCAAGCCCTGTTGGTATAATAACATCAACGTCTTTCTCAAACACATTCTTTCCTTTTCCATAAGTTACTCCAACAACAAGACCTCCGTTTCTTTTTGCTGACCTGCAAGCAACTGTTGGCAGTGAATCAAAATCCTTTTCTGCTCCGAAAACCAAAATGTTCCCACTTTTTGCAATCTCTCTTCCTATCTCCTCAGCAGCAGCTCTTGCTTCTTCTGTAAAAGAAAGGTCGGCTGTTGAGCCGACCACACCTATTTGCAGCTTCTTCATTCTTATTACCTCCAAAATTTAGGAATCGGCTTCCCTATTCTGCTTATGTTATAACCTTGGCTGTCAAGCAGCTCAAGAAGCCTTTTGTTGAAGTTCTGACACAACTTTCTTGTATTCTCCACTCTTTCTCCAGGAATACTAGCCCATTCACTGAGGTTTTCCCAATAAGGAACAAAACAACCTTGCTTTCCAACAACTTTTCTGCCGTCAATCCCAAAGAAATCCCTTAGCTCAATCCACTCACTAAGATTATATTCTTGGACTGCGTCAATCTTAACATCACTCCCTAAACTTTTTCTTAGTTTATCTTCCGAATTACTGTTCAGCACAGCAACTGTTACTGCATTAATGACATTTCCTTGCCTTTGTAGAAGATCACAAACAACTTTTAGTGTTCCTCCCTCAAAAACACCTACATCAATTAAGTTTATAGTGTGGGGTGAACCAATGTTTGCGATTTGCTCAGCTAAATCCTGAGTTCCAGGTCTTTCTGTTATAAGAACACTTCCATTATTATCCATTGTTCTTGAAACATCAAGGTATGTGTCTGCGTTCCTTACGTAAATCCTGTCCAGGCTGAGCGTAAAATCTCTGCTTTCAGCTACTCTTTCTTCAAGCCGCTTTGATGCTTCTTCTGCGTAAATCACTCTCAAGCTTAAGTTGTCAGGAACAAATTCTTTGAATTCAGAAATAAACTCCTTTTCAAGGTCCTTTATTCTCTGTGCTGTTTTACACTCTAAATCAATTCTTATCTTTCTTTCTAATGTTGGCAGAAGGTCTGCACTAATAAGATAAATCGGTCTGCCAATGAAGATCCTTTACACTGCTTTGCTCTGCTGATTTGCCTCGTGCAAAATACAATCCAGCTGCGTTTTCTAATTTACTTGTTTTTGTTTGCTCCATTCTATTTGCCTCCGCGCTTTAAGCCCGCACGGCTTGAAGGCGGCGCCCGAGAATCGAACCCGGACCTAGAGATCCACAGTCTCTTATGCTGCCTTTACGCGAAAAAAATCCAAAAAGGATTTTTTTGCGTCCAAGAAATCCTTATGATTTCTTTGGACACCAACGCCGCCATAGTTACCTCTATTTTTTTAAAAAACGACGAAATTACAGCCAAAAAAGCCGAATAAAGCTTATTTTAGCTTTTTTTAAAGTTTTAAGCCTTGTTTTAGAATTTTAGGATAGCCGAAGCTATCCATGGAACATGTTTGAGCAGAACTTGGAGTTGGGACTAACAAAAACAGCTATTCGCTTTCTAGCAATGAAAACAACCAACTCCTGCCATTTTTATGATCAGATTCTAAAATACTTTTCTTATTTAAAAAGTTATTGTTTGTCAACTAGAATTTTGCCTTATTCCTGCCTCTTTGCTCAACCACTTCAAACCGTTTTAGAATTTTGTTATAATCCTTCGCAACCTTATACCCTTGCAGCACTGCCTTAAAACACTTCTCCCAAATCTTTGTGTGCTTGCTTTCCAAAGCCTGCCTTAAAAGGTGAAGGTCAACTGCCTTGTCCTCTGTTTTTTCTGAGAAAAAGCTAAGCCCGAAATCAATAAAGAAAATATTTCTTCCTTTAAGAATCATGTTTGACGTTGTTAAGTCGCCGTGAATAATCCCTTGGTTATGAATCAGCGCAACAATTCTCCCAATCTCTTTGCCGATTGTTTTGCAGTTCTTCGTGTTGAGAACATCCCTTATTTTTTGGTCGTCAATAAATTCCATCTCAATAACCATCTTTTTATCATCGCATTTCAAAAGCCTTGGAACAGGTATTTCTGCGCTTCTTAGAGCCTCAATAACTTTTGCTTCCCTCCTAGTCCTGGACTTTCTTATCTTCTTGTCCAATTCGTCAAGCCTGTAACCCTTCTTCACCCTGTTTTTAATAATGTTTTTTCCTTTGAATATTACAGCCTCTGCACCCATTCCAAGTTGTTTCATAATAAATTAGAAATAGAAATCTTATTTATCTGTTTTGCCTTTCTTTGCTTCCTTTTTTTGCTCAGACTTATCTGCTTTTTTTGCAGGCTCTTTTTTTTCTGAAGCTTTTACTTTATCTTTTTCACTCTCACTTCTCTGCTCAGATGTCTTTTCTGCAGTCTTTTCTTCCTTTTTAGCCTGCTGCGCTTTTTTCTGCTCTTCCACTTCTTTCTTTTTCTCGAGGTTCTCTGCTTTCTCAACGTTTTTTGCCCTCTCATCAATCTTAAGGACTCTTATCTCACATGCTTTTATTGGATAAATATTCTTTACGTGGCTCCTTATACTTTTTTGGATTTTGAAATTAATGCAGTCATTAACCAATGTTTCGAAGTCGTGCTTTGAAGCGTAATCAACAATGAATTTCTTTGATTCTTTCCTGAGGGCGCTCATAACAGCTTTGTTCGTGTTTGAAGCAGTCTGCAGCAGCGGCTTTATCCTGACTTTTTTCTTGTCAGAAGTCAATACTACAAACGAGTCATCAACTCTCCCTTTTCTTCTTCTAATCATCCTCTTTATGGAGGCAGGCATTACTTCAAAGCCTAAAACTTCAGTCTTCCCTACACCTCCATTTACTTCTGTAACCTTGAACTTCACATTTATTTTCTGCTTCTTTATGTCTCTTGTTATGTTCATCAAATTATAAGTGAATATTTTTCCGATTAACTGGGAAGAATCAAATACATATGATTCCCCTATTTCGCGCTCCCCAAACAATTTTGGAGCTACTATTTTAAACCATTTCTTTTTTCCCTTAAACCTCTGAGA
>RFII01000049.1 GCA_003695265.1 Candidatus Woesearchaeota archaeon
GACTAAGATAACTATTATGATTGTTGGTAAATAAGTCACTATTGTGAATCCTTGTATGATCAGCTCAAACTCTCCTGTTATAACTTTGAACAATGATTCCTCATTCTCACCATAATAAGCCCTTACCTTTATAGTTGGGTTTGCTTCTAAGTCAGACTCAACAAGATCTGCTTTTATTATTGAGGCTTTCGTGGAGCCAGGCTTTATCATTACAGTCTTTGATGATGCAAATGTCTGACGCTCATCCAGCACTAATAAGTCAAATATTTCTGTGTCAGCATAAGCAGTGACTTCCCCAATGTTCTTTAAGTATATCTCAAACTGCTGCTTTGGCTTGTTATAAACAACTTTTGAAATGCTTATATCAGAATTATCAACAACCTGGATTTTCTCAACTAAGAACTCTTGGTCTAAAATGAACTCGAGAGAGTTCTTTGACTCGCCAAAGATAACAAACGCCTTGCCTGTTATAGGTTCTTCCCGCATAGGCTCAACTGTGTAGGTTAACACTTTTCTGTCGTTGCCTTCAATAAATACAGGCTCTAAGTCGCCGACAACCTGCTCTTGGTCTCCAGAAGTTATTGTGTAAGTGCCTGTGAAGTACGTTGCTATCTCAGCATTGTTCTTTACAGTGACTTCTATGTGGTTGCTTAACACATTGTATTTCACAGACTCAATTGAAAGGTTTAACTTGACCTTTGGGAGGTAAAAAAGGTCTAATCCTTCAACCTCATTGATGAATCCTGTTGGGATTCGAGCGCTTCTTCCGAATTTTACGAAAACGCTTATACCAACCTCTCTTCTGATTGTCGTAGCACTTCTAACAAGCTCATTACCAATCAACACTCCAACCTCTATGTTGCTGTTCTTTATGTATTCCTTGACAACATCAGGAACATTTGTGTTACCAATAAAAATCACTGGGTGCTTGCCAGACATTATTTCTGACTCTATGAACTCCCCGTTTGTTATAATGACTTGTTTTGCGTCATTAATTTCCTTATATCTCTTCACTATCTCAATATTATTTAAGAACCTGTCACCATCGTTGTTTATTACTTCAGGAGCAAACCTTTGCAGCCTTTCTCTTACTTCGCGGTCAACATGACCATAAATAAGCAGTGAATTAACAGTTCTTTCATCAAGAAAACTCTCGACCTCATCAATGTTCTCTTTCTCAGCAAAGAGAACAAATGCTTTTGTGAGGACAGCGTAAGGCGCAACAGACACTGCATTATAACCATAAGAAGGATCAACTATTATAAAATTCTCAACACCAGACCTGTCAGCAAACTCCAAATTAATATTGTCAATTACTTCCTCTGAGACATTTGTGAAGCCCTGGCTTTCAGCAATGGACTTATAGTTTGCAACGTAAGGTTTTTTTGATGTGATGAGCTCTAATGGTTGGTCCTTTCTTAAAGAATAAAGAATTATTGTTGAATGCTTTTCACTCACTAAGAATTGTGGGGCTAAATTCTCTCCCAGATACCCATACAGCATCGTGGAATAAACGTCCTTCCAGTCCTTTGAATTCACAATAATCACAGTTTTAAGTGCGAAAGACTGGAATGAGAGCAAGCAGAGCATAACTGCTAACAACACAAAAAAACCGCTTTTTTTAACCAAACCCCTCATCTTTCAAAATTTTAGTTTCTTAATCCATATAAAAATCTTTCGTTATTATGACACAGCTAACCTAAATGTGATAAGTTTTAAGGTTAAGGGGGTGGTGTTGGGTGAGGCTAAAAACCTTTATAATCTCCTAACTCAACAAAATTGGCTTAACCCGATAAAATTATATCAATTCCAAATAGAAATAATATGCTGTGCTCGGCTGCGAGCCTTCTAAGCCATTTTCTGCAACTATTAACTGATAATCATATCTTTCCCCATTATAACCTACTTCTGAATTCTCAAGGAGACCTGTGTAGATAAGGTTTGATCCGTCATGCAAGAGCACTTCTTGGAACTTGGCGGATTGCTTCTGACCGTTTACGTAAAGGGCTGTTGACCGGCATGAGTTAGCGCTTATATGCACGGTTCCCGCGTAAAACTCTGCGTGGCTTGTTTCGTTGAACGTGTTGTTTATGCTGTCAGGACTGGTTGGTGTTATATTTAAAGCTGTTTCTTCTGCGTCAATGTTGCTTTGATTGGCGCACTTGATATTATCCCAATTAATCAGTCCATTATACCTAGTAGCATAGATCTCTCCCTCTATAGATATAATGTCCCATTCGTATATGCTCTGGTTTTGAGAGTTCTGCAATGCCAATTTTCCTGTTATGTTCCCCACAAATGCTTTCCATCTCGGCGTTTGGGTTGTTACGTTTATGTTGACAACATTTATTGTTCCTCCTGAGACGTTTTGGACAGCGCCTATGCTTGGCAGCGGAGCAGTTGAGCTTATATTTTCCATAGCTGTTGGCGCAGAAGGGTGTGGGTATTCTCCCATAACAATATTTGTTATTATCATCATGACAAGTACCAAAACCAGCATTCTCAATCCTTTGCCTGCTAGCGAGGTCATCTTCTTTTCCTCACCCCTCTGTTGTAGGCAGTCCAAATTGTTCTTTGGTCCTTGTTGAGCAATGATGCGATTTGGGCAAAAGAAATGTTGTATTCTCTTTTCAGGTAATGAACAACCACTTCTAGAATGCTTAGCTTAGGGTCAGCAAGCAGTTCTGCTCCAATGCTAATCATGCATTCTCTTGGCTTTGGAGGGTTCTTTTTCTCTGCATTTTTTACAGCAGTCCATATTGTGGGCTGTTTTCTTTTCAGAATGTTTGCTATTGAGGAAACAGAAATACCTTTCTCAGTATTCAAATAATAAGCAGCAGCCTCTAATGGGCTGAGATTGCCGGCAAATGCTGTTATAGGTATAAGATTATCTTTTTCTCTTGTTATCTCTTTTATTTCTGAGTCTTTTACCCCATACCTTTTTTTCAGCTCGAGAACAATTATTTTAAGCTCTTCTTTAGAAAATTCGTCAAGATCTGCCTTGCTC
>RFII01000050.1 GCA_003695265.1 Candidatus Woesearchaeota archaeon
ATCAAAAATCTTATAAAAACTAACAAGGAACTGCAGGAAACCTTATCAAAAATTCTTGCCAACATAAGTGGGCTGCCAAAAAAGAAGCAGGAAAAGCCCTTTTTTAAGGCAGATTACCAGAAAGATCAGGCTTCTATTATTAAAAAAAGGGAACTGCAAATAACTGATTTGAACGAGGAATTAAAGCGCAGAAACAAACTTATCCAGCACCTGGCAGCAAAACTTAGGCTTGCTCAGGATTACAGCGCCCAAGCCAATAAACAGCTCAATCTGCTGAATAAGAAATTGGACTCAAAAAACAGACAAATACTTCTTATGAAAAAAGAACTGGAAAAAAGGGATAAATACATTCAAAAATTGGCAGCCGAAAAAAGCGATGAAACCAAGACATTAAAAAATACACTCTTAAAAGCACAGGAAGAAATCAACTTAAAAAACACACTTATTTTTAATCTTGAAAAAGAGGTTGAAACACACAAAAATTCTTTGGAAGAATTAAAGCGAAAACTGCGAAGGCTGGCAAATGAATCTTATGAAAAAGAAAAGAAAATAACTCTTCTTAAGTCTGAAAATTCTTCCTTAGCAAATGCTGTTAGGGAATTAAAGCAGAATTCTGATTTGTTGTCAGCGCAGGTTGAGTCTCTCAAGTCGGATTTGGGTATTGCCAGGCAGAAAATCGTCGCTGTAGAAACAAGAGCCCGTAAAAAAGAGGCGGCCTCTAAAAAGTCTTTAGAAATGTTGAAAATGGAGTATGAGAAGTCCTTGAAAGAACTTATTAAGAGCCAGTCTCAAAAAGAAGTCGCTCTAAAGTCAAAAATTAACGAGTTAAACGAGAAAATACTTAACAAGGCACTGCTTCTTAAGAAAAAACAGGAGCAAGAAAAAAAATTATTTTACACTTTTAACAAAGCCTTAAGAAACCTTTTTTATTTGAACGAGTCTGAATTAAAGCCAATGCTAAAAAAAGCGCTTTCTCAACAAACACAACCAACACAAGAGCCAGACCAAAAGGAAATCACAATACACCACTCCAGCGATGATAATGATTCTTTTTTTGTTGACGAACCACAAAAATTTCATACGCCAATCCACACACCTGTAATGCATAAAACTGTCAAACAAGTTATAAATGAGGATGATCCTTTAAAACTGCTCGTTCCTATGGTAAAAACAGCCTTAGACCATGGTGATTCTGTTGAGCAGATAAAGCATTCTTTACTCAATTCCGGCTATTCTGAGAAACACATAGAAGAAGCATTAACAAAAGTCAAAAAATAAAAAAATAATTTATCCCGCGTGTTTTACCAGCACTGGTGTTGTCACGTGGTCCTTATAATCAAACTCTGCCTTTATTGTCACAAGCTTTTTGAACTCTGAGTTTATTGGCATTGACAGCTGCTGCACACACCTAATTATTCTGTGCCCATTAAACAGCTTTACTTCTCCAGAGTCCCTTCCTGCTTCGTTCGGGCCGTCCAATCCATTGCAGTCAAGGGTTCCGCTTAATCCAGTGTCAACCTCAACATAAATTGTGTCCTCATCTTGAATGGTGTCACTACATTCAGTGCCTAATCTTGAGATTAAGCCAACATTTCTGTGCTGAAGCTCAAACGTGAAAGCTATTTTGTCATTTCCTTGTGCTGATTCTGTTAATGAGGCGACCTGTATTGGAGATCCTGAATTATAAACCGTTTTTTGCTCGTTCACAAAACACACTGGCTCAACAATCTTTGTCCCAGATGCTGTCTCTTGCGTGTCTAACAAATCATCTTTTATACATAGAAACGCTTCTGACATCAAACCGTACTGGTAACAGATGTCTGCCCTGAAAAAGAATTGTGTTTGGCCGCTCACATTACCAGCATAATTCCATTCTCCCATGTCAACAAATGAAATCCCTCCTGGAATTACATTAAGATCAGGATCAAACTCTTGGCCTGGTATGTCCTCATTAACAATAACAGTTTGTTCTCCTGTCCTTCCAAAGTCTTCTGGGTCAACACCGACAAGAGTTACTTTAGCTTCTCCTGCGTTAATATCCCATTCACCAACATTCTCCAAGACTACCTGGACCCCGAAGGGAAATTGTCCTTGATCAAACACTATGCCTGGTGGTGAGCCCTCAAGAAAGCCGATGTCCAATCCCTGAGTTCCTCCAATAAATGGGTTGGTAGTATCACCTACTTGTTGCCCACCTTGGGTGCATCCAACGATTATTAATCCAAGCGCAATTAAAAGAATCAAGATCTTGTTCATTTTCCAGCCTCCTCTTTTTTGGTCTTCATTATTTAAACAACTTTTAATTATCAGAAATGATTATGAAGTTAGCAATATATAAATTTTTTGGTTTTTTCTCCTCTAAAAAAGGTTTTAAACAAAAATGCTCCTAATAATTCTCATGTTTGTGTAAATAGAATCCCTGTAGCCGTAACCAAGCCTTAACGTAAGCAAAGTCTCGTAATTTTCTCCAAAATCCAAGCATGTTTCGCAATAACAATAAATGTACCCTTCGCCGCGTTCATCCAACCTTATTTCATCAGGCTTGCAAGTCAGAGTGTTTTCTGCGAGGCGTGCCTCTTCAAGAGACAACTTGTTGTATTCATCTCTTAAAAGGTCTGTGTGGCAGTTAGTAATCCCTCCAGGACCACTACCTTTGTAAAACACTTCTCCTCCACCAAGATTCTTAAAAAATATTTTGAATTGCACTCTCTGGCCTATGATGTTCTCTTCAATCCTGGTAATTGCTACAGGCGCTCCTTGGCCGCCTGCCAAGGAAAGGTCATGCACCTCACAAACCTTGTCCTGTATTGTGTTCGTGTAATCAGTGTCAATGCACACCTTTGGAGTGGCATAAGTCTCATAATAATAGCATGCTGTTACCTTAAACGTTTGGTCAAAATAAGGAACCTCTTGCGGAATTTCAACACGGTCCTCCCTGAACGAAACAGTTCCATAAATATCGCCGTAAGGGTTGAACTCGCTTATTCCTGGAGCCTCAAAAGTCCTGGTGTTGTCATAAGAAAGGTGGGGAAAGTACCTGTCGTCAAATCCTGTAAGGTAAAAATACCCTTGTCCATTTGTTATGTCATATGTTCCTTTGTTTGAGAACTCAACCATTATGTCCACTGGATCTCCATTATATATCTCTGCCGGCGGCGTGTTTGGAAGAAACCTCATGACAATTCCCAAGTTTCCTCTCGCGTAGTCAACAGCATAATCACGCCGAGACCCGAACCCACCCCAATAAGTACAACCAACTAAGAAAATGAAAATAAAAACCAATGAAAATTTCACTATTTTATACATGGAACCACCAACCTGTTTTGAGCTATATAAAATTTTCGCTAACTTTCAAGGCTCCTAACAATCTCAACCTTTTTTTGGATTGAGTTGCTGTAACCGTACTCAAGCACGATTCTAAGCACTGATTCATGCGCGTCTTTCTCTTTTGGCACGCTGTAAGTGCAGACAAACACTGCTTCATCATTGTACAGCCTTATCCTTGGAACCATCAAAACATCATCAACAGGTTTGCAAGTGTCAGTTATTTCAAAGTCAGACACAAAAACCTTTGGGTAAACCCATCCTTTATTGTTCCACAAATCTTCGCTTGTGTATTTTGAGGCAAGGCAGGGCATGTCGTACTTGCCAATGTCAAACACTTCCCCATCACCTTCATTTTCTATTTTTATTTCAAAAGTAACATCAACTATCGAAGGATCTTGAGTCTCTGTTACATATTCATTTACATAAGTGACAGCAATCGGAGCTCCTTGTCCTTTGCTGATTTTTTTATCTGAAATGTAACATGTCTGGTCTGTTTTTACCCCTCCAGCTGGTATTGTGTCTATGCAAACAGGTATATTGGCAACAGTGTAATAAGGATAGCAGGCAACCACTTTTATTGGCACATCATAAAAGTTTGTCTCGCTATCAGGAAACCTTATGTTATAAGTTTCATATTCTTTGTATTCATAGCCTCCATTCAAATTTATTTCACTTCTGCCTTCTAAAGAAAACCTGTTTTCTTCGCTTCCCTCAACGTACAAGCCCTGAACCAGCTTAGTGTCAAACCCTTGAATGCTTATTAAGCCGTCAACAACATCACTAGTTCCTCTGTTTCTTATTTCCAGGCCTACGTGCAGGCCTGAGTGCTGCCACACCTTGTCAGGTGGAAGGTTGTCAGCAAAGCTTAAAACAACACCCTCTTTTCCGCTAGCGTCAAAAGTGTAACTGTTTGAGGGCTGAAAGCTAACCAGGCAGCCGCTTAGCGCGGCCAGCAAAAAAATGTGAAGCACATGGATTAATCTCATATTACCTTTCCTTCACTTTTATTACATTATACTTTGTAACAACATAACCATACTTTAAGTTTATGTTTAAGGGCGTTACGTACTCTGAATTGGGCGTTTCTAGTTCTCCTGTGCAAACAACATAATTCAACTCGTTTTTGTCAGTCATAATAATTTCACCCTCATTGCTGTCTGCCCCGCATTTTAAGTCAACGTCATGCAATTGGGCAGTCACCTTAACAACTTCCAAATCATCATACGTGAACTTGTCGCTGCCGCAAATATCCCAGAGTACAGCGGTGTTTTTTGTGATTTGCCCGTCACCGACGTTTTTCACAAATATTTTGTACTGGACATTCATCTTATTGTCGCTCACTATCGCAGAAGGCTCCACCCTGCTCACAACAACAGGCGCTCCCTGCTCCTTAAGGTCAATGTTTTCAGCCTTGCAAACCTTGTTTTCTTTTATGTTGTAAGGGTCTGGGTCAACGCAAACATCAGGATCAGCGTTTGTTTCGTAAGTGTAGCACAGTTCTGTTTGAATAAGGCATTCATCATCTCGCTTGTCAGCATGCAGCGTTAAATCACCAATCCAAAACCCTCCGCCTGGCTGAAACCTCGAAACGCCTTTTATTTCAATGTTATTTATAGTAGCTGCGTGGTGCGTTCCCGCAAGGTCAGAAAAGCTCACTGCCTTGCAACTCGAAACAGCTATTGTCGCATCATTAACATCAGTAACGCCGAGGTTCCTGACTTCCATAGCAACCTTAAAATTAGTATCCTCCCAGACCTCTGGAGGTGGGGCATTTTTCAATAGTTTCATCACTAATCCTTGACCGCCCACGTTTAAGTCTAGGAAATCAATTTCTTTCCCTGTCTTTTGTCTGATTCCACAACTGCTGAGAATCATAACTGCAAAAATCAAGATTACAGCAAACATTATTTTTTTCACTTTAAGTTGCGGCCTCATTGTCAATTATTTCAAAGCTCTGCTGCTTTTCAATTATGTAATTATAGCTCATCTCTGAGCTTATTACCAAGTCAACAGGGTTGTTTGTTTCGTCAAACAGCCCGCGCGTGTCAAGCTCCAATGGTATGTACGTGTAAGCGAGCTTTCCTTTCTTCTCAAACTCCTTTATTACTCTGTTAAACTCTGCTTTTGCATCTGTTGTCATACAACACCTTTTTCCTGTGCAGTCAATCGTCGCGTCCCCACTCTTTTTTGAAATGAAGTCAGGAAGCTCTAAGCACAGTTCAGTGACCTCATCGATTTTTCCCTCGCCGTTATTCACCAAAGCAACTCTTAAGGGAAGCTCTATTGTTTTATCATCAGGCACAGGAACAGGCGATTCCCTTTTTGTTGTCAGGTCAATCATTACAATGTTTGGGTCCATGGCAGCAGGCACAACAACATTATTGTATGGGAAAGGCTCTTGAGAATAAAGGTCCGGCGTTCCTTCCCTTATAAAATACGTTTTAACGCTTGAAGTTGACCTCTGACCAAATTTAATCCATCCTGTCAAATAATAATTCCCTTTTGTTAATTCCAAAGGCGCTGACTTGCAAAGAGATATTGTTTTTGAGGTTCCTGCCCTGTACTCTTTAGAAACGTGAAATTCGTTCGGCACAGGATCACTCGTACCAGTAAAATTACTGGTTGCGTTGCTGAACCTGCAATGTATTTCTCCATCAATATCAAGCTCGTCATTCCCCCTTATTACCTCCACTTCCATGCTTAAGCCAGTCTCTTTAACATAATTTGAAGTGTAAGAACCATAAACCTCATCCAAATTAAGCTTGACTTCAGTTGGGATTTTCTCTGTTTCTTTGCCCCCTATAACAACAACTTCTTCCTGCTCCCCTGTCGTGATTTGATCATACTCTGTGCAGTCCTGCTGCGGCCCTATGCATTTCAGGTAAGCTGCCTGTAATCTTCCTAAATTAAGCAGACCTTCACCAATAGCTGACGCTTTTTCTTTTACACCCACAATTCTGTTATTAACAATTTCGTACTGTTCCGGAGCAACTATCATCCTTATGTCATACCCCCACGCTCCAAAATCGTTTTGGTCTAGGAAGAAAGCAAGCCAAAACAACAACAGCAAAAACCACATTCTAGCATTAAAGCTTGTCGGCTCATAAGTTGAGCCTGCAAGCAACCCTATGTAGCTCCACCAAGGCCACAGCGGCTTGAAGAAAATCCATTTGACGAAAGGAACAGTATGCAAGTACGGTCCCAACAGCTTCGGCATAAAAACTTCGAGTGAAATTCCGAGAAGAGCCCATATAAGACCGTCATGCCTGAACCTGAAAACAACACCCCACAAGACGCAAGCATATATTATGTCAACAACAATTGTTGCTGTAGTAACGCTGTAAGCCGGCATGCCGACAGACCTTGGAAGCATGGAATCAATAACATAATTGTTCAGCAAGCCAAGGATTACGAACCAGTCGAACATGCTTCCGGGCAGAAACCCGCCAAGAAACCCTGCTGCGCCGCCCAAAGCCCATTTTGCAGTTCCTTTAACAACTGCACCTCCCATTCCGGCGGCCCTTTCAATTCCTCTTCCTGCTTTCTTCACCGCTTGCTTTGCCTGGGCAGCAGCCGCTTTTGCCCTTTCCTTCGCTGCTTCTTCCTGTTCTTCTGCTGTTTCCTCCTGCTCCTCTGCCAATTCTTCTTCTTTTTCTGCTGCTTTTATCTCCTCTTTAAGCTTCTTCTCTGTTAACTCATCAACATCAGCCATTTTTGTTTAGAACAACAGAAATTTCTTCTATTCACCTCTTTTTCTGTTGAAAATCTTGATTAGGTTTCAACTAGCTCTACGCGCAGCTCAACAATGTCAAGCGACTTGCTTAGCGGCACTATTGTTATTCCGTTGCTTCCGGGCTCAACATAATTCCCTATGCTTCGGTAAAACTCCGGCTGCCTGGTGTTGAATGAGAATGTGTGGCCATTAACAAAAACTTCCCCCTGCTTCATTTCAAGATCGTCAATGAACCTCAACGTAAGAATAACATCGTAAGCGTCGCTTAACACGAAATCATAAAACTCAACGGACTGCGGCCTTTGCCTTGGAGGGCAATCAGGATTATCACCGTCGCTGTTCTCATAACCTGCCGGGCAGTCGTCACATTCCGACGTGCTTATTCCAGCCTCGCAAATGCTTCTCACACCTGTTGTTGGGAAATCATCACACCACCAGTACGAGCCGTTCTCTTCTTCAAAACAGCAGTCTTTATCATAATAAATTGAGCAATCATCAGGGCACTCACCATCAGTGTCATCACCACATTCTCCTTCGCAAGCCTGAGGCGGATCGCCGTTCTTTTCTTCATATCCTGAAGTGCACCTGCCGCAGTTTTCTGATGACACATAAGACACACACCTGTCATCCTGATTGTCTGTTTCCAAGTCGCACCAGTAATTGTTGTTTATGAAGCAGCAGTCCTTATCCTCATCCTCATCACAACCGCTGGGACAGTACCCATCAATCACACCACAAACACCCTCTTCAAAAAACTCATCAATAGCACCTTCAAAAAACACGTCCGGCAATTCAAAAAAATAGCTTGGATAAACGCTTTCTTTCAAAAAACTCGTTACCATTATCTGATCAATTATTATATTTCCTTTGTTTGTGCTGAACTTTACTTCGTTGTTTCCCTCAAACAACGTTTCTGGGCTTATTTCTATTGGGTTGTTCATGCTTTTGCATGCGGGAACGCCCCTAAAAACGCGCTCATTGTTTATAATAATTGATAATGTGCCAACTTTGCTTTGATCGCAGTCTGCGTAAAACACCATTTCTGCAGCTTCCAAATTCTCTTTTTCGCTTTCACCAAGGACAAACCTGCTTGAAGCAACTCTTCCAGAAATGTCTGAAACATCAGCTGTTATTTTCACGTTTTCAAGAAGCATCTCATTTGATTTCCAAAACGCGAATCCTGTCGGAGACACAAGAAATTCCAGCACGTTATTTTGTTGAAGAGCATCTTTAGCCAAAGGTATTGGGTTTGGAGAGTCAGAAATGTATGAATTAAATATTTCTTTTCCATTTAAAAGAATTATTAACCTTCCATTATGAACGCTTGAAGCAAATGATAACAGCACGTTTTCTGTGTTTTCAAAATCATTTATTGGAAATTCCAGAGACTTGAACTGCTTGCCAAAAACGCTGTTTTTTACGTAAATATTGCTGACTTCCTTTATTATTTTTGAGCTTGTTACTGTCTGCAATGACACGCTCGGCAGCGGGTGTGGTATTTCTCCTGTCTGGATGTTTTCTAATCTTCCAGGGCTTTCAAGCAGTAAAACCTCATTAAAATCAGACGGAATCCTTCCTCCATTGTCTTCACCAGGAACATTTGGAGTTCTTCCTTCAAGAAGCTCTTCCCTTTCTTTTGGTGGAAGAAAAAGAATGTACAACACAACAAGTATTCCAATAATAATTATTAATGATGCAGCCCCTGAAGCCCTTTCCTGTGCCTTTCTGCGCATATAAATTACACCTCTATTTTTAGGCGTTTGACATAGCTTTGATTTTCAAAAATTATATATATAGAGCACTATTTAAATGTTTTGCTAATAATAGAGAATTAAAATGAAAAATCAAAAATGAAAATCATTCATAAAAACTTTAAGACAGGAGAATTAAAATTTCAAGTTCAGAACCCTGATGATTTGTGGCATGTAAGCCAAATAATCGATCCTGGAGACCTTGTCAGCGGTCAGACTTTTAGAAAAATCAAGATTGGTAACGAAGACCAAAGAAAAGCAGCGACTGTAAAAAAAAAAGTTTTTCTAACCATAATGGTTGAGCGCGTTGAATTTCACAAGTACAGCGACACTCTGCGCGTTTTAGGCACGATTGTTGAAGGCCCGGAAGACCTGCAAAAAGGATCACACCACACGATAAGCATTGAACAAAACTCAATAATAAAGCTGAAAAAGGAGAAATGGCTTTCTTTCCAAATAGAAAAAGTAGCAGAAGCATCCAAGCAGAATCTGCCAAAAATAATCCTTTGCGTCATGGACCGCGAACAAGCAATCTTTGCTCTTTCAAAACAGTTTGATTACCAAATAATATCTTCTATTGAAGGTGATGTTGAGCGCAAGGAAAAAAGGGCTTCTTTCAAAGGAGGATTTTACACTGAAATAGTAAAAATTTTAAATGATTATTCTAAAAGGTACAAGCCAAAAAACATTATTCTTGCGAGCCCGGCTTTTTTCAAAGATGACCTTTACAAAAGCATTAAGGATAAGGATTTGAAAGACCTCATTGTTTTAGCCACTTGCTCTTCTGTAAGCAAAAACGGCCTGAACGAGCTTCTTAAAAGGCCTGAAGTCCGTCAAGTTCTCCATCAAGACCGTGTCGCAAAAGAAATAAAATTTGTTGAGGAACTGTTGTCTGAAATCTCAAAGGACGGCGCAGCCTCGTACGGGTTTAACGAAACAAGGGATGCGGCAATTGCAGGAGCAGTAAAAACGCTTCTAGTAACAGACTCTTTTATTAAGAAAAAAAGAGAATCCGACGATTATTCTTCTCTCGATTCTGTTATGAAAGCAGTTGACGCTTCAAAAGGCGAAATTCACATAATAAGCTCTGACAACGACGCTGGAAAAAAACTTGATGGTCTCGGCGGAATAGGTGCTGTTTTAAGGTATAAAACAAATTTTTCATAATATATTTTTTTTCTATATTTATATATCCTAATCATTCTAGAAGAGGAATCTTTAAATAGTAGTTATTCTATAATAGTATAAGCATATATTAACTGTTAAGTAAAAAACAAAGCTTGTTCGGCTTGAAAAACCATTACTAAAGGGTAAAAAATCATAACATATTAATAGTAGTAGTTCATCAGTACTCAACATTGTAGTAAATGTCGGAGGGGATGATTGATGATTGTTAAAGAAGAATTTTTAAGCAAACTACGTCGATATTTTTCTCTTAATTTGTACGAAGTCAAAATCTGGACAGCTCTTCTTTCTCGCGGCGTTTCAACAGCAGGCGAGCTTTCAGACATAGCAAACGTTCCAAGATCAAGAAGCTATGACATTCTTGAAAGCCTAGAAAAAAAGGGTTTTGTTGTCATGAAGCTTGGAAAGCCAATAAAATACGTTGCTGTTCCCCCAGAAGAAGTCGTTGAGCGCGTGAAGAAAAACGTTAAGTTGGACGCGGAGCGCCAGACAAAGCTTCTTGAAAAATTAAAGGACACTGAGATACTAACTGAACTAAATTCTCTCCACAATCAAGGAGTCGAGCTAATAGAACCGACCGACCTTAGCGGCTCCTTGAAAGGAAGGCATAACCTTTACAATCATCTTGAGCTGACAATAAAAAATGCTGAGGAATCAGTTACCATCATGACAACACAGTTAGGTCTTATAAGAAAGATTGAGGGCTTCAGACACGTGTTTGAGCAGCTGAAAAAGAGGGGTGTTAAAATAAGAATAGCAGCCCCAATAACAAAAGAATCTAAGGCAGCAGTAAAAAGCCTTGGCAACCTCGCTGAGATAAGGCACACTGACAACCCGGCAAGATTCGTTGTTGTCGACGGAAAAGAGCTTGTGTTTATGGTGTTGAATGACACTGAAGTGCATCCAACTTATGACGTTGGCATATGGGTTAACACGCCGTTCTTTGCGAGCGCCCTTGAAGGGTTGTTTGATTTGGCATGGAAGAACATGAAGCCGGTCAAAGCCACAGCCATCAAATAAATATCTTTTTAACCTTTTTTTCTAAGCCTTTTTAACAAATAGTTAAGTAAATTTTGTTGTTTTGAATTATTGTAAAAATTCTTAGTCCTACCCACACCACCCAAAAGCATGAAAGCTTTCTAACTTAAGCTGACAGCACACTTAAATCACAAACTTTTTATACAGGATTATTCCTTTTTCCCCACTATAATGAACATTGACAAGATTATTGACACGCTGCACCCATTGGAAAGGGCAGTGCTTCCAGCACTTTCAAACCACAACAAATTTGAAGAGATAGTCTTCAACTCCAAATTAAAAGATATAGAAGTGATGCGCGCCCTGCAGTGGCTCCAAAACAAAGGAATAGTTGAATCAAAGCAGGAATCAAAGGAAATAATAAGCTTGGACCAAAACGGAAAAAAATATTTGGTGAGTGGCCTTCCAGAAAGAAAGTTTCTTGAATTAATAAAAGAGAAAGAAATGCCCCTTTCTTCAATTATGAATGAGGGGAAATTTCAAAGAGAAGAGCTTAACGTTTGCATTGGAGTACTGAAAGGAAAAGCGGCAATAAGCGTTGAGAAGGGAAAGGAGTTACTTGTTTCAATAACAGAACAAGGGAGAAAATTATTGGAAAAAGAATTCTTGGAAGAAAAATTTCTGAAGAAAGATTTTCCTCTTGAAATATCTCAACTAACGCCTGAAGAAAGATTCGCTTTCCAAAACCTTCTGAAAAGGAAGAATTTCCTTCGTGTAGAAAACAAGAAAGTAAAATACTTTTTTTTAACCGATTTGGGGAAGCAAATAATAGAAAAAGGCCTCGGCGACTCAGAAATCATAGACTCTTTGACGCCGTCAATGATCAAGGACGGGTCTTGGCGCAATAAAAAGTTCAGGAGATATGATATAAAAGTTAACGTGCCAAAAACTTTCGGCGGAAAGCGCCACTTCGTGAGCCAGGCAATAGAATACGCTAAAAGAATCTGGCTGGACATGGGATTTAAGGAAATGACAGGACCAATAATTCAAACATCTTTTTGGAACTTTGACGCGCTTTTCACAGCCCAAGACCACCCAGTCAGGGACTTACAAGACACGTTTTACATTAAGGACCCTGCACACGGCAAGCTTCCAAAAAAAGAATTAGTGATGAAAGTAAGAAAAGCGCATGAAGAAGGCGTTGCAGGAAGCACGGGCTGGAATTACTCATGGAATCAAAAGGAAGCAACGAAAAACGTTTTGAGAACACACACAACTGTCCTGAGCGCCAGAACAATCGCAGCCCTGAAAAAAGACGAGCTTCCCGCAAAATACTTTTCAGTGGCGAAATGCTTCAGGAATGAGACTCTTGACTGGAGCCACTTGTTCGAGTTCAACCAAACAGAAGGCATTGTTGTTGATGAAAACGCCAATTTTAGGCACCTTCTGGGGTATTTGAAAGAGTTTTTTGCAAAGATGGGTTTTCCAAAAGCAAGGTTTAGGCCCGCTTATTTCCCATACACAGAGCCAAGCGTTGAGATAGACGTGCTTCACCCAGTTCATAAAGAATGGGTTGAACTAGGCGGAGCAGGAATTTTCCGGCCAGAAGTAGTTGTTCCTCTTTTGGGAAAAGACATTCCTGTGCTTGCGTGGGGGCCCGGCTTTGACCGCATAATACTTGATTATTACAAGATAAATGATATAAGGGAACTTTACAAGAATGACCTTAACCAGCTGAGAACAATAAGAGCTTGGATGAAATAATAAAATCATTAAAAACAATTAACAAAATAAAATCTGAAAAAACAAATAGGATAAAAATGCCCGCAGTAACATTAAACAAGAAAGTCTTTGAAAAGCTTGTTGGAAAGAAACTGTCAGACAAGTTTCTCTCAGAAAGGATTCCTATGATTGGAACAGACTTAGGCAAAATAACACAAGACAATATAGAAGTTGAGGTTTTCCCTAACAGGCCTGACATGCTGTCCGAGCAGGGCTTCGCAAGGGCTTTTAGAAGCTTTATAGGTTTAAAAAAAGGCCTGCAGACTTACACTATTAAAAAAAGCAGCTACAAAGTAATAATCGACCCCTCTGTCAAGAACGTCAGGCCGTACACCGCGTGCGCTGTTGTCAAAGGTATAATGTTTGATGATGAGAAAATTAGGGAAGTAATCCAAATACAGGAAAAGCTTCACGTCACTTATGGAAGGAACAGGCGAAAAGTAGCTATCGGAATTTATCCGTTTGAAAAAATAAGAACTCCAATAAAATACTTGGCGAAGAGGCCTGAAGAGATCAGGTTCAAGCCTTTGGAATCTCCACGCGTAATGAATGGAAGGCAGATTCTTTCCCAGCACGGCACAGGTAGAGAATACGCCCATCTTCTTGAAGGATTCTCAAAATTCCCTGTTTTCATTGACGCAAACAAAAAAGTGCTTTCAATGCCTCCAATAATCAACAGTGATGACGTTGGCAAGATAACAGAATCAACGAGAGACGTTTTTATTGAGTGCTCCGGATTTGATTTTAATGTTCTGAGCAAATGCCTTAACATGATTGTAACCGCTCTGGCTGACATGGGCGGAACAATTTATTCTATGCAGTTAAATTACGGAAGCAAAAAAATCGTAACACCAAACCTCGAGCCAGAAAAAATGAAGATTGACATAAATTACATAAACAAGATTTTAGGGCTCAGCCTTAAAGAACCTGAAATAAAAAAATATTTGCTTATGATGGGCTTTGGCTATAAGAATAAAACTGTTCTTATTCCAGCGTACAGGGCAGACATACTGCACCAAATTGACTTGGCAGAAGACATAGCTATTGCTTACGGTTATGAAAACTTTAAGCATGAAATTCCGAACGTCTCAACCATTGCCAAGGAAGACGAATTTGAGGTTTTTAAGAGGAGAATAGCAAACATTCTTGTCGGTCTCGGATTGATTGAAGTGAACACTTACAACTTGACTAACGAGGAAATACACAACAAAAAACCGAATTCTGACCTGAAGGGTATTGAAATAATCGATGCCAAAAACGGCGACTTTAATCTTTTGAGGGCGTGGATGATCCCAAGCCTTTTGAACGTTTTAAGCGAGAACAAGCGCTACGAATACCCTCAGAAAATCTTTGATATTGGATATGTTTTCAAGCCGGACGCAACAACAGAAACAAGGATTGCTGAGATGCAAAGGCTTTGCGTAATTGTTTCGCATGCAAAAGCTGATTATACAGAAATAAAGCAGGTGCTTGACTTTTTGATGAGCACCCTAAACCTGAGCTATGAAATAGAAGATGTTGACAACAACACCTTTATTCCAGGCAGGGTCGGCCGAGTTTCAGTTAAAGGAAGAAAAGTTGCGTTTATAGGAGAAATTCACCCGCAAGTGCTGGAAAACTTTAATCTGGAAATGCCTGTAGCAGCATTAGAACTAAACCTTACCGACCTTTTTGGCGTCTTCTAATTTTTTCTCTTCCTTTTCCTTCTTTTTCTCTTCCTTTTTCTCTTCTTTTTTTGTTTGTTTTTGCAGGGATTTTTCAGGTTTCTTCTCTTTTTTCACTTTCTCCTTTATTTCAATGCCTAACTTCTTAAATTCTCTAACAACTTCTGCGTGGCTCGCGCCTTTAGAAATCTTTATAACCTTGCTTGTCGGCTCAATATGCTTTACATTGCACTTCTTCCTTCTCGTCTCGCCGTCTATAAGAACATAATTGTTGTTAAGAACGTCAACTATTACACATCTCTTGTTGCTGTCCCTTCCGGCAATCTTCAAGCACACTCTCCCCACTTCAATAACTGCCATTTTCAGATACTCCTCGCTTTTTTCTTAAGCTCTTTTCTCGAGCAGGCAGAGCACAAAACACCGCCGAAAGCCCTCTCAGGCCTTTTCTTTGTTTTCGCCATGTTTTTCATCTTTTTAGGCCTTTCCCTAGCAACTCCTGCAAGCGGTTTGCGGCAAGAAGCGCATATGGCTTTCGCTGGCTTTTTTTTCTTATAATGAATCTTTGTTTTTCCTCCAGGTGTTTTTACAAAAACCTTTCTTAACGTCCTTGATTTGTGTCTTCCGCTAGGCATTTTTCTCTGGAATAATATTTTATTTAAAAAACTTGCGCATGACAAGCGTTAATAAACCTTCATAACCTTTCTGAGAGCTGAACTTAGCACTACTGCCATTATTAAGTAAGCCCAAATCCATGTCAACCCAAAAATCCTTATTTTTTTATTGCTAACCCTTATTGAGGCAACGCCATCCTTGTTCACATACTGCAGCGGCTCCAAATACTCTTTTCCGTCTGTTATTAACACTTCTTGCTTGAACAAGTTGTTATCATAATTAAAAACAAGAGAATATTTACCCTTTTCACCTTTTAATCTCCAAACAACCTCTTTCTCCTTTATCGTTTTTGTTTCATCATCAAGCAAAGTAATCCCTTCCGGAACCATTAACGTAATGTTTCCTTCAGAGCCTCTTGCAAGCCTCACAGTAACATTGAACTCTTGGCCTGGCATGATCGGCTCATAAGCAATGTTTGTGGCAAGCCACGAAAAAATTATTAGGAGTGGTATTGTTGTGAAAAGCATAGGCCTCATGCTTCCCTTGAACTGCCTGCCCATCATATCCCATGATTTCTTCTGCAATGCCATAACTTTTTTAGGGTCTTTTTCCTGCTTCATCTCATTCTGTAGCTTTTTCATATCCTCCTTAACTTTTCTCAACTCTTCCTGATTCGTTGTCTTCTTGTAAATCAACGTCGTTATAAAAGTAATTATTGCAGTGATTATAAAAACAGTCCAGAAGGGTGGCAGGTTCAGCAATGGCTTTAAAACAGGGTCAAGGATTGGGTTGAATATTTTTGCGAACCAGTTCAGTAATCCGCTAGCCATTTAAGCCTCCATGAACCTTCTTAGCATTGGGTGCATGTCCATCATATGCTGCCTTGCAATCTCCTCATAAAGCCTGTAAACAATCATTACTGCAAGCAAAATTCCTGTTCCCCTGCTCAGTGCTCCGCTTAAGTCAGCAAGGCCTGCTAGTATCCCAACAGTGATTCCTCCCATAACAGTCAGAGGCCAAATATACCTGTCAAGTATTCTTTCCAAGACGCGCTGGTCTTTTCTGAAGCCAGGTATTTGCAGTCCTGACGACATTATGTTCTTTGCCTGGGTTTTTGCGTCCATTCCTGCTGTTTGAACCCAGAATATGGAAAAGATTACTGATCCTCCAAGCATGACTAGCAGGTACACCAACGAATGCAATAATGAAGACCAAGTGAAGCTCCCTTTTATTATAAGGCCTACAATGTTCGTGTGGGCTATCCATGCCACTAGGCCGCTTGCCGGCGTGTTGCCTACAAAAGTCCCTAAGAACGGGTGGCCCCAGTTTTGCAGCAAGTGAGCCCACAACTGCACGTTTGCCATGAGAGCAGCCACTAAAATGACTGGAATATTGCTCGTGTAAATAAAGTTAAGCGGCCACCTTATGCCATGCCCCCTCACACGGCCGAATGAGAGCGGAATTTCTATCTTCATTGCCTGCGCGTAAACAGCCATTACAAAAACAAGCACTGTTGAAGCCAGAGCAGCAACTTTCAAGCCTGCTGTTACAGGGTCTCCTGCTGCTAATGACTGGAATAATGCTGGAATCGCTCCTGCAGAAACTCCGGGGTTTGTAGGGCTCGGCAACGGGCTGAATGCCTGCACGAATATGCTCTGCGAGACGTTTGCTGCTATGAACAAGCTTACTCCTGACCCGAAGCCCCATTTGCTTACAACTTCATCCATAAAAACAATTAATATTCCACCTATTGTTAGCTGAGTGATTAAAAGGAACTGGAGGCTTGTATAAACTCCTGTTCCTGCCAACTCGGATGGGGGGGCTAATCCTCCCATTAAAACATAAATGCTTGCTTCAAAAACAGTGAAGCCTATTGTGAGAAGTTTTTGCAGTCCCTGAAACTTTCTCTTTCCATCATGGGATGTGAGGTCAAACTTGAATATGCCGCTTCCATTCAATAATTGAAGCACTATTGACGCTGTGACAATAGGCCCTATTCCAAGAGAAAGAACTGAGCCGAAATGAGCTCCTAAAACAATGGACAAAAACTCAAACTGCTGAAGCGCATTCTGCCCAAGCCCGAACAAAGGGAATAATCCAAGAGCATAAAACAGAATTAATATTAATCCAGTCCATTTGAGCTTTTCTTTAAAAGACAGCTTTTTTTGCGTCGGAGCAGCTACTTCTGGAAGGTTGAAAAGAATATTGTCTATCCAGCTCATCTTACTCTTCTCCACTATCTTTTGAAGCGTTTAGAACATTAACTTGTCCGCCGGACTTTTGTACTTTTTCAACAGCCTTTTTTGACGCTTTTTCAACGCTTATGCTCATTTTTGTTTTTATGCTTCCCTTGCTTAGCAGCTTTTCGTAGCCGAGCTTTCCCAAATCTATAATGTAAGCATCTTTTTCTTTTGCTGCCAGGCCTTTTTTCTCCCACGCAGCCAGCTTTTTTTCAACGTCTCCCAAATTTATTGCTTTGATTTTTTTCGCTTTCTTAAACCCGTACTTGCCGAAATACTTGCTTTTCCAAATGTTCGGCTTTTTTGCATCGCCTTTTTTTCCTGTGCCGGCCATACCTCTTCCTCCTCGGTTGCCTGCTCCGCGATGCTTTTTCATTGCGCCCCAGCCGTGTGTTTTGGAGCCGCGCTGCCTCGTATTCTTCTTTCTTTTGTTTCTCATGGTAACATCTTTTTTATCAAATCATTAATTTTTTTACCCCTGTAACCAAGGGCGCCTCCTTTCGTGAAAGCCTTTTTTATGCCTTTCCTCTCAAAACCACCTCTTGGCGGGTGAAGGCAATAAACTCTCATTTTCTCATTCTTTACTTTTCTTTCTTTCAAACCCTTAAATAATGACTCATCGACTTCTCCCCATGTTACATAATCCTTGCACTTCCTTATCATGCCAAGAATGCTTGCATTGTTCGGAACAATAACGCAACTGTTTTTCTTATGTAAATTAAGCATTTTAAGGGTGTCCTTTATTGCGGATTTTACCTTGATATCTCCTCTAATTCTAATAACAGCAATGCTTTCCGATTTCTCGGCTTTTTTCACAGCAGCTTCTTTTTTTACTGCTTCCTGCTTTTTCTCTGCATTCTCATTTTTCTTCTGCTTTTGCTCCATTTTGCGCTTTTCCCTCTACCACATTAAGCTTATCATAATGTTTTGGCTGAAGCTTTGTAGTCATAAGTTTCTTCAAAGCTTCAAAACACGCATATGCGAGGTTTGACTTTGTTGTCTGACCTTTTGTCTTTGACCACACATCTTTTATTCCAGCAAACTCCAATATTTTCCCGCATTCTTTCTCTATTACAAGGCCCGTTCCTTTAGGTGCTGGCATAAGCCTTATTTCTGACGAGCCCACTTTTCCTACAACTTCAAAGGGAATACTATGGTGCTCTTTGCACGAGCACGCCCAGCTTCCGCAACCCCTTCTTATTTTTATGATGTTCAGCTTAGCGTTTCTTTTTGCCTTTTCTCTAGCAGGCACTGTTTCTTTTGCTTTTCCATAGCCTATTCCAACAATCCCATTTTTGTTGCCAACAACTGCTAGGGCGCCGAAATGCGGCTTGTTGCCCTCTCTTGTCTTCTTTTGGGTTTGCTTGAAGACTCTTCTTTGGCCGCCGCCAAACTTTCCCTTTGATTGCCCTATTAATATTAAATCAGACTCCAAATCAGGAACTAACACATCAACGATTTCCTCCTCAAGTATTGGAAGGCCTTTATCAAGCAATTCATTAATATCAACGATCTCTTTTTTCTGGACTGCTTTTCCTACAGATGTTTTCGGATTCCATTCAGAAATATCAAACTCCTCCTTTTTCTCTTCCTCTGTACTTTCTTCCTCACTTTTTTCTTCTGCTGCTTCTTCAACAATTATAGGATCTTCTACTATTTCTTCCTTTTCTTCATTCTTTTCAACTGCTTTTTCTTCTTTTGCTTCTTTCATTTTTTCAATGCCTTAACTTTGTTTTTTATTTCCTCAAAATGCGTTTGGATTTTTGTGAGGTCGATGAGCTTTGACACTTTTGAAAATTGTGATTCTTGCTTTTTCATTGAGGCAAATTTACTTATATGCTCTCCTCTTATACGATCCTCACCTGGAAATATCTCCTCTTCTGCCTTAAATTTCAGACCACCATCTCTTGCGCCTTTCAGGCAGGCGTAAATCCTTGATTTTTTTACTGGTGTATAAATACCTATATCAACGACTAATTCTTCAGGATGCTTTATTTTTTGCGCTAAAAGGAGTCCTGTCAAATAAGCTGCCGGCACGTTCGAGCAGCTTGCTTTCCACCCTAATTTGAGCAGTTCTCTTGAATGCGCAGATCCCAAAACTTTATCCCCTTGTGGCAAATACTTAATTATTTGAGCCCAAATATGCTTTGATGATTTTCTTATTACAAGCCTGTCCTTTCCAGACATTACTATTTTTAGCCTTTTCTTGTAATTTGTTTTTCCTTCTCTTTTCCTTCGGTACTGAACAGTGTACCTTTTACTTTTTCTTCTTTGCATCTTTCCTCATCAATCCTTTTTCAGTTATGAAAAGCTTGACGTGTCTTTTGCTTCTGAAAAACCCTCCTTTTGCTTTCTGGTACAACGACCTGTAATCCTTTGATGTGATCATTTTTTTATCTCTGAGTTCTTGCAAAAACTTTCTCTGAATTCTTATCCTGTTCATCCATGTTTTTTTCTTAGGATTCCTAGCTTTTTTCCCTCCTTTTCTCGAGCCTTTTCCTGTTCGCTTGCCTTTTCTTTTTTGTATCTGCCTTTTTTTTGCTCTCACCCTAGAAACACCTTTGGCAGGCTTGGCAGTTATTACTTTGTCATGTATTAATCCGCGAATGTCAGCTTTTGTAATAGCCTCTTTTATGTCTTCAATCCTTTCAGTATCAAAAACAACACGCTTCTCTGCGCATTTTAAGATTTGCGCTGCCAACTTTCTTTGTGATTTTAGCCTCATTTTACAGTTTCTTTGTTAAAACCTTGTCCTTTTCTTTTTTCTCAAGCTTCCTCTTTTCTTCCTCGCTCTCTTCTTTTTCCACTTTTTTCTCAAGGCTTTTCTCTTCTTTTTCCTCGATCTTTTTCTTTTTCTTCTTCGCTTCTTTCATCTCTTTCCTTTTCTTCATGTCTTCCTTCC
This sequence comes from Candidatus Woesearchaeota archaeon, assembly GCA_003695265.1. Lineage (GTDB taxonomy): Archaea > Nanobdellota > Nanobdellia > Woesearchaeales > J072 > J072. The sequence goes on from RFII01000050.1 coordinate 20,175, forward strand.
TTTTTTCAATGCTCTTTTTGACTTCTTTTAAATTAATGATTTTGATTCCTTCTTTTTCCGCAGCTTGCATGATTTCCAACTTCTTTTTTGTTCCAACAGCTGCTATCAGCACAGCGTCTGTATTTTTATTAATGCTTTTAAGCTCTTTCACGTTTTGGACGCGCATTATTCTCAAACCGTCCTTGCTGAGATGTTTTTCGCTCTTTTTTGTCCCATAACCTATACTAACCTTTTTTCCGTAGCCGCGCAGGCCAAGCCTTTTCTTGTTCTGAAGCCCTTTAGGCTTTCTCCACTTCATCTTGAGACGCTTCTTCTTATGAGCATCCTTTCTCACAAATTTTGGCTTTTTTCTTTTTTGTTTCATCTTACCTGTTTTCCATCTTTCTCAATAATGAATATTCCATCCTGGAAGATTCTTCTGTCCCTATTGGTTATTCTGCAAAGTTGCTCTATTGATGCTGCTTGCTGGCTGACAACCTGCTTGTCGATTCCTTCTACAATTACTTCTTGTCCGTTGACTTTAACTGACACGCCGTTGCTTATCTTTACTTTTCTTGGTATTTTTTCTCCTAAAAAATTTTTAACTACGAACTCATCACCACTCACACTGACATTCATTGGGAAATGGCCTGAACAAATCTTTAATTTATAAACGTGCCCTTCTGTAACTCCTTTTACAGCGTTTCTCACGTGCGCCTTGAAAGTTCCTAAAAGCTTTTTCTCCCTTTTCGTGCCTTTCTTTACTTCAAAAACAACTTTGTTCTGCTCTACTTTTGAGATTATGTTAGGGTTTGCAAGTTTCTTCTCTACTTCTCCCTTTTGGCCTTTAAATTTGAACAAGCCATTATTTAATTCAACGCTTACTCCTTCAGGCATTTCAACAACGACTTTTTGGTCTTCTCTCATTTTCTTTATTTGATTTAATAACAATAACCAATCAGTTTTCCTCCAAGCGATTTTTTCTTGGCTGACTCATGGTCCATCATCCCTTTTGTTGTTGAGACTATGAGTATGCCAAAATTTTTGGCAGGCAAAAACCTTTTTTCGTATTTCTCATAACCATCTTTCTTGACTGAGTAATGAGGCTTTATGACTCCACACTTGTTTATGTTTCCCAAAAGATTGATGTGAAGCTCGCCGCCTCTCTGGTTTTTAATCTCCTTATAATCACCAATATACATTCCTTCTTTCATAACGTCCAGCACTTTCTTTATCATGTTTGAAACCGGCTTTACAATACATTCTTTCTTGCCAATTCTTTCACAGTTTAAAACGCTCGAAAACATATTGGCTAATGGATCATTTAATGTCATGATTTTCACCTAACTGTATTTCTTGAACCCTATTTTTGATGCGATTTCCCTGAAGCACTGCCTGCACAGGTTCAAACCATATTTTTGTATGTGCCCCCTTATTCGGCCGCATCTCCTGCAGCGCTTAGTGCTTATGCCTTCCTTCCTGTCTTTAGGAACATTGTACTTTTTGAATCGCTTAATCTTGGCAGGCTTTTTGCCAATCTGCTTCAGCGCTTTTGTGTGCTCGCTGTAAGTCATTCTTCTTCACCAACCTTTAAATTAAATTTTTGTTTCATGAACTCTATTGCTTCTTTCTTTGTTATCCTGTGGTTTCTTGGGATTTTTCTTTTCATGATTTTCCTTCTTTTTATCCTGAAACCAGGTCTTTGCAGAGTTATGCAGACCTCCAATCCCATAACCCCTATATTTGGATCATATTCCAATTGAGGAATATCAATGTATTCGTGTATTCCAAAAGCAACATTTCCATTGTCATCAAACTGCTCTTCCTTAAGGCTGTTTTCCTTTGCCTCGAGCAATCTTTTTGCCAGCTCTTCAGCTTTCTTCCCTCTTATGGTAAGTTTGCAGCCTATTGGTAAGCCAGGTCTTAGGCCCCACGCAGCTATTCTCTTGTTTGTGAATGTTTTCACTGGGGAGATCCCAGTTATGTTTTTCAGCAGGGTCATTCCCTTCTTTAGCTTGTTCTGGTCTTTGCCTGCTCCAACGTTCAGCGTTACTTTCTCGATTTTTATTTGTTTCATAGGGTTCATTTTCACTTTATCTTTATTAATGGTTTATCCTTCCCTATCAAAAATTCATACCCTTTCTTTGTTTCAAATAATTCTCCTTTTTCGTTTTTGAATATAATCTTGTTTCCATCTATTTTCTCTAATTTTCCTGAATGACCAGCATACGTTCCATCAATGAAGTAAAGGATTGCGCCTTTTTCAGGCTTTATATGATCAACAATTTTTTGTTCTGGAATCTTTAGTATTAAGCTCTCCCCTACTTTGTAATCATCTTTCTCTACGAGAATATTCCTTCCGCCGCCGGTGTTTAACTGGATTTTTCCTTTTTTCAACACTGTTTTTCCTTTTATCCTCACTGGTTTGAGCTCAGCATCTTTTTTGTCAATTTGCAAAGCAAATAATTTGCCTTTCTCATCAAGCAAAATCCTAAAATACTCTTTTGTGCTTGGTATTTCAACAACATCCATGAGACCGACGTTGTACTTCGGGTCTTTCCTTCTCCTTCCATCTACCAAAACACCTTTCTTGTTCAGCAGGAACATGACCTCCTTTCTCGTCTTGCACTTTGGAATTATTTCTTTAAACAGCGTGTTCAATGAAACGCCCAGGCTCAACGTGTGAGCTCCAGGATTAGGTCTTGTAATAAAAACACTGCCTTTTCTTTTAATAGGCCAGTTTTTCGGCGTTGCTAATCTTTTAAGGTGTTTTTTTATCATTTTTTACCACATTAGCTTTTTTCTTGTCTTTTTTAGCAGCCTTTACGTCTTCTTTTCCGGACGCGTCTGATTTTTGTCCTTGTTTTTCGCTTTTCTCTTCTTTCTTTTCTTCTTTTTTAGGCTGCTGAGATTTTGCTTGTGTTCTTTTAAACCTTTTTCTCTCTTCTACTAACTCTTGTATCATCACATTTGAGCAGTTTATGGGTATTTGGGCTTTTGAGCCGTCCTTCTTGCTTATCTCTGCTTTTGAAACGTAAATCCTATGCTTTTTTGTGTCAACTCTCTCAACTTTTCCACTGTGTCCTTTTAGCTGTCCTCTCATAACAATCACTTTGTCACCTTTCCTCACCCTAATTGATCTCACACCATACTTTTTCCTAAGCTCTTTTGACAAAGTGGCATGCATGAACTTGTCTCTTACGTGGAGAGGAGCATTATACCTGTATTTTCTCTGCTTTCTCGGTTGTTTGCTCTTATTCCACGATTTTGACCATTTTTTCTTCATGATTATCACATATTACACTATTATTCCAGCAAGTTTTGCAATTCCAGGCCACCTTTCGCAGGCCTCTTTTGCTATAGGGCCTTTGAAAGCAGTCCCTTTTGGGTTGCCTTTGTCATCCTTTAGCACGACAGCAGCGTTGTCCTCGAACTTGACTCTTGTGCCATCACTTCTCCTGAACTCTTTTTTCTGCCTGACAATAACAGCATAAACTACCTGTTTTCTCATCTCGGGCTTTCCTTTCTTCACAGAAGCCATGCAAAGGTCGCCTATTCCAGCGCTAGGCTTCCTGCCTTTCACTGTTTTCTTGTTCAGCACCGCAAATATCTTAATCATTTTAGCTCCTGAATTATCACATGTCGGAACTATGCTGCCTATTGGCAACGCATTAGTCATCTTTGATTGCAGCGCTTTCATTAATTCTCACCTTTTAGCTTGGCTTTTTTGACGCTCTTTTTTTGGTTTCTTTGCTTTGTGGACTGGGTTTTTTCTCCTTTCTCTGCTTCTTTTTTAACCCCAGTGTTTTTTTCCAGCTGAGCATTCATCTTTTCCTTTTTGTCAGTTGTTTTTCCTTTCATTTTTTCTTGCTCTATCTCTTCCTCGGCTTTTTCAAGCAGGTAGTCACGGTCTGTGCCGAGCACTTTTACAACAATAAATTTTTTAGTCTTACTTAATGGCCTGCATTCCTTTATCATTACAACATCAGTTTCTTTTGCATTTATTTCAGGCGGATTATGAGCTTTCACTCTCGTCCTAGCCTTAGCAAGTCTTTCATACTTTGCTATTTTTTTGACACGACTCCATTCCACGGTAACTGTTTTTGCTGATTTTGCTGATATAACTGTGCCTACAAAAGTGCGGCCTCTCGTCTTTATTTTCCTTTCCTTAGCTTTGGTCTTTGATTTCATTTTCAGCTAGTCACCTTTTCTTTATCCTGTCTTCCGGCCTGCCCACCAATGCTTTTCCTTTGACCACAATTTTTTTATCGTTCATTTTTATTCTTAGCGTAACGTTTTTTTTTATGATTGTTTTTTTTGCGTTGTCTTTTTTCACTATGATTGTGTGTTTTGTCTCATCAATTATTTTTCCTATTATCCCAACGTTGTCTTTATTTGTTGAGCATATGACTTCGATTTCTCTGCCTATCAATTCCTTCCTTTGCACGTCTTTAAGATTCATCCTTACTTTATTTCAATTGTATCCTCGCTGAACCCCATTTGGATAAGCGCTTGCTTTATCTTTGTTTTGTGGTTTCCTTGAAGCTCGATTTGGCCGTCTTTTGCTGTTCCTCCGCAGGCAAACTGGGCCTTTAACTTTTTGACAAGCTCTTTGAGGTCAATGTCTTTCTCGTCAATCCCTTTTATAATGGTGTATTGTTTTCCGAACTTTCTCTTTTCTACAACCGCAGTTATCTTTTGTCGTTCCTTTGCAATGTTTTCGCAAACGCATAGCTCCTTTGGGAGTCCGCATACGGTACATATCTCACTCATTGCTTTGATTTCTCCGTGTTTTTTTGTTGTTTTATTGTTTTTATTTTAGCTAAAGTTTTTTTTATTGTTTTAACTTGGCCAGGGCTCTTTGGATTCGTGCCCGTGGCAATCTGAGCATTAATCTTAATGAGTTCTTTTTTTAACTCAACAAATTTTTCATCAAGTTCTTTCTCTGACATCATGCGCAATTCTTTTATTTTCATTTTTTATCTGCTTTTTTCTCGCTGCTTTTTTTTGTTGTTTTTTTTGCTGAGGATTTTTTTGTTTTCTTTTCTCTTTTCTTTTCAGCGGATTTTTCTTCTGTTTTCTTATCCTCAGCTTTCTTTTCTGTTCCTTCTTCCTTGTCTTCTTTTTCTTCTTTCTTTTCTGTTTCAACTTCATCTTTTCCTTTGGTTTTTATCCTATCCGGAAGAGTTGTTTCCGGAGGCATAATCCTTACTTTTATGCCAACAACTCCTGTTTTTAGCTTTGCTATGGCTTCTGCGCTTCTCACACCTGTTAGTGCTATGTCACCGCATTTTTTTAAGTATCCTGAGTAAAACCTCCAGCTTTTAGCGCGTGCGCTCGGAATCTTTCCGGATATTATTATTTCGACTCCTAATGCGCCGGCGTTCATAACATCAACCATTGTTTTGTGGCCTATCCCCTTAAAGCGCACAGCTCCAAACCTTTCCAACGTGTTTGCTATTCTTTCCGCAACAATTTGGGCGTCGAGGTTTATGTTTTCAACCTCGTTAATTTCTATTTGGGGGTTTTCAAGATTAAACCTGTTTTTGATTTCTTCAGTAAGGTTCTTTATGTTTTCCCCTCTTCTTCCGACAACAAGGCCTGGTCTAGAGGCATAAATTATTATTTTCTCACCTAATGGAGTTCTTTGCAGGCGCGTGTGGGAGTGGCCTGCGCCCTTAAGGTTTTTTCTAATAAACTCCTGTATCCTGAATTCCTTCAGCTTTTCTGCAACGAATTGTCTTTCTATCATTTCTTAGGATCCTCCTTTTCAGCCTCTTCTTTTTTTGGTTTCGGATCAGTTTTTTTCTCTTCATTTTTTGGCTCAGGCACTTTTTCTCTTTTAACATCTTTTGCTTCTTTTTTGCTTTTCGCATCTTTTTCATCAGCAATTGCTTCTTTTTCGGCTGCCCCTGCTTTTGACTCTTGTTTTTTTTCTTCTGCTTTTTCAGATTCCTTTTTGCCTTGCGTGGCTTCTTTCTTAATCTCCTTTTTTTGTTCTGCCTTTTCTTCCTTTTTTATGCTTGCCTTTGATTTTTTGTCAGCTTTTTCTTCAACAACAACCTCTATGTGTGTTCTCTTCATCTGCCTTCTTCTCAGCCTTCCATACCTCAACGGTGTCGAAGCCTTGTGCGCGCATATGTGTTTTATTATCAAGTTATTAACGTTTAGCCCCTTTGAAAGAGCATTCGCCTCAACAGACTCAAGCAATTTCAGTATTAAGCTTGATGCTTTTACATAGTATTTTCCCGAACCAATGCCTTTCTTATGGCCTGCCCCTTCTGTGAATCTTCTTACAGGGATAGGTTTCTTCAGTTCTTTTGCTAGTTTAAGCAACTCTTTTGCCTCCTGTAAATTTCTTTTTCTTATGTAATTGCATATTTCAACACTTGCCTTTGTGGAAATAGCTAATTCTCTGCCTATGGCCCTTGCCATGTTCTCATTATATTCTTTATATGAATAATCAACCATTTTACCTCACTGATATTGCCGCGCTTGATCTTGTAGCTCCAACTCCAGGAGCGCTGTGCCCAACCTTCTTTCTTGTCATAGCAAATTCACCCAAGTAATGCCCCAACATTTCAGGCATTATCTGCACGGCAACAAACTCCTTCCCATTATGTATCCTTATTGTCTTGTTTAGCATCATCGGAACTACTATCATATCCCTGCAATGTGTTTTCACATTATTCTTTTTCTCTATTTTCTTAAGCAATTTTTTATGCTCGTCAGGAAGCCCTCTTAAGAGGCTTCTTTTTTGTCTGGCAGGAAGTATTTGCGCAAATTCGGTTATACTCATCTTCTTCAATTCTTCTAGTGTTTTCCCATAAAACCTGAATTCTTTTTTTGCCATTATTTCTTCCTCCTACCAACCCTTTTAGGTCTCAGCATGCCGACCTTTCTTCCTGGCGGCGCGTTTTTCGGAGCAACAGTGGCCCTTCCTTTCCTAGACGACCTTGATCCTCCAAAAGGATGATCAACGGCGTTCATCGAAGCGCCACTCACTCTTGGATAAAGCTTGTTTTTTGCCTTCATTGCATGATACTTTTTGCCTGCTTTCAGCATTGGCTTTTCTTTTCTTCCGCCAGCTGCAATTATACCTATTGTCGCTTTGCAGTCTCCCTTAAACTTTTTCCTTTTCTTTGATGGCAGCTGAACAAGTACTTCATTTTTCATCTTGCTAATAATCTTAGCAAAGCCCCCTGCGGAGCGAACAAATTTTCCGCCGTCTCCAGGAAGGTTTTCTATGTTAAATATTGAAGTGCCCTCAGGTATGTCTTTTAAATACATAGTGTTTCCAGCACTTATCTTGTCTGTAGCTCCTATTTCTATAACATCTCCTGTTTTCACCCCTTCAGGGGCAATGTTCAAACCATAATCACCATTATCATATTTTAATACTAGTAAAGGACTTTCATGCCCTGGGCATTTTATTATATCTTTTATTTCTCCCTTTATTACCTTCTTATCTTTTAATAATGGGTATTTTACTTGGCCTACGTACCTGTGGCTTGGAGCCCTGTAAGTTGGGCTTCCTTTTCCTCTTGCTTGTTGTATTAATCTTTTGCCCATTTTATCATCACATCAACCCAAGTTGAGTTGCCAAGTCTATTGCTGGTGTTTCCTCACTTAATTTTACATAAGCCCTTTTTATCCCATGAGGGTCAACGTGCGTCGTCACCCTGACAATTTTTATCTTGTACATTTCTTCCAAAGCTTTTTTTATATCTTTTTTAGTTGCTTTCTTCTCTACTGCAAAAATTAGCTTGTTCTCTGACTCCATCAGCCTTAACGATTTTTCTGTTGACAATGGGTATTTTATCACGCTTTCCATTTTCACAAGTATAATTTTTCCTTGCCCATTTTTTCAATAGCTGATTCGCTCCAAAGAGTGAGCCTTCCCATCACTGCGCCGGGAGCAAGCACTTCTGCATTTATTGCGTTAACAGGCACCACATCAACGCCTTTCACGTTTTTCGCGGCTTTTGAAAGCTTACACTCTTTTGAAACCACTATTAAAGGTCCGATTTTTACTTTTGTCTTTCTCCCCCTAATCTTTGCTTTCCCTTCTTTTCTTACTGTTTTAGACACTCTCTCAAGCTCTTCTTTCAGTCCTAATTTTTCAAGGACTTTCTTAACCTCCTTTGTTTTTTCAGCGTCTTCAATTTTTGAGCTTATGACAAAAGGATAATCCTTTGGAACTTTGTGTCCTCTTTTTTCAACAATTTCGGTAATCACGCTTGCTGAGATTGCCGACCTTATGGCTTTCCTGTTTTCTTTCTTGTTTATTTTCTGTTCCCAGTTCTTCTCAGCTTTTGGCGGATGGGCTCTTCTTCCACCCCTTGTGCCGGGCGCAAAAGCACCTTCCCAATTCATTCTTGTTCCGCGCCTGCTCATAATTTTCCTAGGCACTCTTGAAATACCATAACCATATGATCCTCTATACTTCCTTCTCCTTCTTGAAAGCTCGGCTGAATGCCTTTTTCCTGCTTCAGGAGAAGCACCATATTTTTGTCTCTTGTTTGCTTGCAAAACCTGAACTGCCTTTTTTACAAGGTCTGGCCGGGGTTCTTCCTCAAACTGTTTTGGCAACTCAATCTCTTTTTCTGGTGCTCCTTCCAGTGTTTTGACTTTAATTCTCATTTTTTTAATTGCCTTGTTTTGATTCTAATGAAATATGCTGTATAGCTGGAGCCTCTTTTGGTATTTTCTTGCTAGGTCTTGATGATTTCGTGAGTATTATTAATCTTTTTTTCGGCCCACTAACTGATCCTTTTAGTAAGACATAATTATTTTTTACAAGGCCATAATTAATGAATCCTCCCTTCGGGTTTATCTCTTCAGGATTACTTCCTATTTTCAGTAGCCATTTATTATACTCTGTTCTTTGATGATAACCGTGCTGCCCCGCATGAGCAACCCTATATAATATGTGTCCTTGACCCCTCCAAGGACCTAAAGATCCGGGATTTCTAACACCTTTCTCAGACTTATGCTCTTTTAACCCAATTCCAAATCTTTCTACAGGCCCTTTAGTGCCTTTTCCTTTTGTAATACTATGAACGTCAACTTGCTCTCCTTCTTGAAACACTTTTTCTATAGGCACTTCCTTGTCAAAATACTCTTTTATAAACGCAAGCTGCTCCTCTTTTGTCCCTCCTATTCTTATCTCAAACAGTTCTGGCTTCTTCTTCCCAATTCCTGTGAGACTAGGCTGCGTGTAAACAACTGCTTTGATAAAATCATACTCTTTAACATCATCTAACTTTTTTGTGCTTGCTTTCGGCAGTTTAACCTTTTTTGCAAGGTTTTTGTCAATGTTTTTCGAGAAGATCTCAGAAGAAAGAGCCGCGCCAGAAGGAGTGTTTTTGTAGAATCGGGCAGAAAAAATTTTGATCGGGGGGCACTCAATGACTGTAATAGGACATATAATGTCTGAACCCTTTGTTGTTGACGTTTTCCTGTTGTCAGTGATTATCACATGAGTCATTCCTGCTTTGTAGCCAGCAAAACCAACCAAGCCTGGATTAGAATTAGGATTATTCCTTAATCTAGGATAACTTCTCTTGGCCCTTTTCCGGGGCCAAAATTGCATGCTTCCACTTCTTGGTTTGTGTGCTTTTGGCATTTTGGCAGGGATGACTGATTTTTCATCCTTTTTTTCTCTGTAACAGCCTTTTTGTGGAGCTTTTGCCTAGAACAAGTTTAATGGATAAACTTTGTACTGAAAAGCTCCTTTTCAGGCCTTGTTATCCAATATTTAAATTCTCACGATTTAAATAATGGTTTTCTCTCAGGAATTTGAACTATTTTATAAAGCTTTCTGTTATCTCTCGTGTATTCCAGTCTCTTTTGAGTTTTTTAACTATTTTTACGTGTTTTTCTCCTGTTCAAATACTTCGTCTTTCTTATTGAGTAATTGACAGGGTTTTTGATTTTTGCGCAGGTGGGGTCTGGATTGCAGACCTGCAAGTCTTTCAAGAACATGTTGTGCGGCGGGCAGTTTGGAGGCAATGCTTTCTTTTTTTTAGTCATGTGGTACCTGAGGTGGCCTACAATGCGTGATTCGCGAAGCGGCTCCTGGTTTCTCTCATTCCACTCCCTTACAAGCTTTTCAATTTGGTCTTTGCTCCAGCCGACGTTGCTTAAGAAATTCACGAGCACAAACAATGACCTTTTCCTTCCGTCCTCCAAGCCTTCCAGTATTTTTTTTATGCATGGGGGAAAGAACTGTTCAGGAATTGCCTCTTCAACGACAGCGTATTCTTTTACTGGCTTTTCGATTTCTTCTTTCTCTTCGATGACAGCGCTGAAGTCAAACGCCTGCACTAAAAGCTGGTTTGCCTCATTTTTTTCCGCGCTGGAACTGTCCAAAAAGCGAAGCTTGCCCACCTTGACTTTTTCTGGCATAGCGCTCTCACGTTTAAAGCCAAGCACTTCGTTCAGCCCTATCGGAATTGATGCCAGCCCTGACTTTTCGTTTAGGGAGTAAGGGCTCCTGTAAAGGTGCCTGCTGGAAATCAGTATTGTGTCAATGTCAACTATTTTGAAAGGGTCAAATTCATTGTCCTTTGCCAGTTCATCAACTGGAATTCCAAACCTCTGTGAGATTGATGAAACATCTTCCATTTCAAGAATCTTTTTAGCCAAATGCTTTCGTATCATCTCCCTCAAGTAAGCAGCAACTACTTTCGGCCCTTCCGGAAACAAGGTTTTTGTTGGCTTTCCGAGGACTTTTTCAGGGAAAGACTCGTAAGGCACTCCTATGTGAAACCCCTTGTTGCCGCTGAACTTGACGCTTATGCTCCTTATTCCATGGTGTTTTAATGCTTCTATCAGGTAATAAGCAGTGATTTTTGAGAATTGAATGTCCTTGCAGTCTATGTCAAGAACTAAGTCCCAGCCAGACCTCATCTCATCAAGCTCAGCCTTTTTCTTGTTAGGAGCCAGCATTAAAGGATTATTCCAGCGCTCTTCTGATATATGAAAAGAGGTTGCTCCTTGCTTTGCAAGCTCAAGAACATCCTGCGGGTATTGCAGGATGTCAGGCCTCTTGCCAAAGCCTTTATCACCAAATCTTATCGCGACTTCTTTGTTTTTCGCGCTATTAACAATCTCGTTGCGTATGTCTTCCCTTTTGTAATACTGCAATAAAGTGCTTAAGCTTATCATGCTTTCTGGGATAATAACTGTTTATTTATTCTTTTTGGAAAATGATTTAAATAAATTTAACATTAATCAAAGAATGCGCTCTGAAAATTTTGAAGACTTCGACGACTTTCTCGAAAAGCTCAGGTCTTCTGGCAAGCTAATTATTGTTGAAGGAGCAAAAGACAAGAATGCTCTCAAATCACTTGGAATAACAAACACTTTTATGATGAACGGCAAGCCATTGTTCAAAATTGTTGAGGAAGTTGCTGAAATTACTAAAGAATGCGTTATTCTGACAGATTTTGACAGTGAGGGAAAAAAGCTTTACGGCAGGCTTAATTCTGGATTGCAGCGGTTAGGCGTTAAGGTTGATCATAGATTCAGGGAATTCTTGATTAGAAAAACAAGGCTTAGCCATGTGGAAGGAATCTTAAGTTATAAAGAACACCAAAACCAATAATTTTTTAAGCCATTCAATTATTTTTATTCTTATGGCAAAGCTGTCGGAAAAAGAGGTTAGGGCTATTGATCATATCGAGCATCAGATTATTGCTCTTGAGAAGGAATGGAATTCTTTTTCTAAAGAAACATTTATTGATTGGAATAAAAAATACGGCCGGCTTACACCTATGCAAATCCGGGAGAGGGTTCTTCTGCAAGTTGATGATGAGATTATAGAAAAAAAAGAGTTCAAGGAATTATGGTGGGAATCAATAATCACGTTCCGCAAGCTTTCGCATTTGATTAAAACGAAGAGGAAAAAGCAGGCTCTGAAGCTCTTCGAAATAAGTTATGATAATTTTAAGCAGAAGCTGAAAGACCTTGAGTTCTTAGAATTAGACACTCTTATTTTTTTGAAGAGGAACCGCAACATTTTAGAGAAAACCTTTGATTCTGTTTATGGGAAAGGCTATTTTGACAGGCACGTCATAGGCAACTATTCAATCAGGTTTAGGATAATTCAGATTCTTTTTCGCGAGTACGAACTTTTAGAAGCGGTGCTGAACAACCTGCTGCGATAAATCACATGCTTTCCAGAGCCTTTATTCTCTCATCAATCGGTGGATGAGTTGAGAACATCCTGTTGAGACCGCCCTTCAAATTCCTTAAGGGGTTCTCAATGTACAGGTGTGCTGTGGCCTTGTTTGCCGTGTCAACCACTTTGTCATGGTCATTTTTTATTTTTCGCAGAGCATCTGCAAGGCCTTTCGGATATCTAGTTAGCTTTGCGCCTGAGGCGTCTGCCAGGAATTCCCTCTTGCGCGAAATAGCAAACCTTATCATCTGCGCGATTATCGGCGCTAGAATTGCCATTGCAAGCGCAACAACAATTAATATTACGTTTCCTCCGCTTTTGCTGTCTCTTCTGCCGCCGCCCCAAAGGAATGAGCGAAGCATAAAGTCACTTAGTAGCGCAACTATTCCTATCATCACAGTAACAAGCATCATGAAGCGGATGTCATAGTTCTTTATGTGGCTTATCTCGTGCGCTAAAACCCCTTCTAATTCCGCCCGGTTCAGCCTTTTCCTGGCGCCGCTTGTTATGCAAACAGCAGAGTGCTCAGGGTCTTTTCCTGTGGCAAACGCGTTAATTGACTCTTCTTGAATCATATAAATTTTCGGCATTGGTATTCCTGCTGCTATTGAAAGGCCCTCAACTGTGTTCCAATAAAAAGGGTCATCTTTCTTTGTGACAGGCTTAGCGTGGCTCAGGCTCAGAATCATATTGCTACCGGAATGATAAGCAATTAGGGAATAAATAATAGCTATTATAAATGCAAAAACCATTCCAAACATGTAATCGCCTAAGAAAACCTCTCCGAAAACGTAGCCTAAAACAATTATTAAAAGGCTGAAAAAAACCATTAAAGCGTACGACTTCAGCTTGTTCTTAGAGATTTCCTCATAAAAGTCGGCCATCTTAGAACTTTACCTTTACAGGCTCGCGCTCTTCCTTTGATTCTGTCTTGAAGAATTCCTCTTCCTTGAACTTGAACATGGCTGCCATTATGTTTGTCGGAAACTGCTGGATTTTCGTGTTGAACTTCAGCACCTGGTCATTATAAAACTGCCTTGCATAAGCTATTTTGCTTTCTGTTCCTGAAAGCTCTTCCTGCAACTGCATAAAGTTTTCGTTCGCCTTAAGCTGGGGATACGCTTCTGCTACTGCAAACAAACTTTTTAGCGCGCCGCTGAGCATGTTGTCAGCCTTTGCTTTGTCGCCCAAGCTTTTTGCGTCTTTCATCAAGTTGCGGGCCTCTGTAACCATCTTGAAAGTTTCTTTTTCGTGCTTTGCGTATCCTTTCACAGTCTCGACAAGATTTGGGATAAGGTCAAACCTTCTCTTCAGCTGAACGTCAATCTGCGACCACGCGTTCCTAATCCTGTTCCTCAAGCGAATCAGGCTGTTGAACACTATTATCATGTACAGCACGATTATTCCAACAACAATAAGCACTATCTGCAAAGGACTCATTTTGCTTCACCTCTCTTCACTTTAATAAAAAATCTCTTATTTAAATACTTTGTTTATTATAC
>RFII01000051.1 GCA_003695265.1 Candidatus Woesearchaeota archaeon
CAGGCACTTCAAGTAGAGGCAGTCAATCTGCCGCTGCTTTTTAAGGCCGTAAAGAACGCCAGGAACGCACATGCATGTTTTCGCAACTTTTAAGCTTTTAGAGGGATCATACCTTGCCTCAACATATCCTGAGCTGCCACCAAGAGCTGCTCCTCCGACGCCACCAAGAGTGCCAAAAAAGTATTCTCCTGAGACTGCGCCACCAACAGCTCCTCCTATGGTGTAAGCTGTTTTCGGCTCAACGCCTACTTTGTCTAAAATTATGCCTAAGTGCGACTCATAATCACAAAGGGCGCAATTATAAAACATGACAGCCCACTTGAAAAGCCAGCCAACGCCAATGATGTTCATGCCAGGAGTCCAGATAAAGCCGTTAACTATTTTATATATTATGTCTGAATAATTGCATACAGGCTTCCAAACTTTATCAATAAAGCCTGTGCAACCAAAAACTGTGCAGACCAACCAAGCACCAAGAAACAAACCCCACAAGACAGCTTTGCCGACGTAAAAAGGAGTCAGTAGGTTAATAAAGAACCTTGCAAAGCTCTCCATTTTCTCCAAAAAATCATACTTCTTCTGCTTTTTTTCTATCTCCTTATCCAAGTCCTGCAGTTCTTTCTTCACAGCATTGATTTTTTCGCCCATGCTTTCATCAGCAGCGCCGAGAGGCCAGTCAACCAATGAAACATTCCTTACCAAACGCTCAACCTCTGGGTTGAGGAAAACAGTGTTGCCGGAGCGCATTTTCATGCTGAGGTTGCAATCTATTGTGAAATAGTCCTCTGCCAGCGCTTCCTCATCCAAGAAGAGCTTTAATTCCATTATAGGATGGTTGAGGTCAATGTCGCTGACGAAGTAAGGGTCCTGCTCAGGATCAAGGTAATTATAAATGGCGCGGCAGTTGTCATGCTCCAAATTAATAATCTCTGCCCTTCCAGAGTCAAGGCTTATGTTCAGGAAGACAATGACAGGCACTTCATAGTAAGAGGCCAGCCTGCGGTCAATCTCATCAGGGATGACTGTAAAGCTGGCGGAAACAAAGTTTGGTGTGGTGTTAGGGTCAGCCCTGCAGACCTCGACAGAAACATTGTAATTATTCACGTTGCCGGCGTAATCAATTATAAAGACAGGAACATCAGCTTGTACGGGAGAGGATGTTATGTAATTAATCTCAACAGTGCACTGCCAAAGACTGCTAGAAACTTTGGAGCAGTTGCCCTCAAAAAGACCTGGATAAGTGCTTATTTTGCTTGCGTTAACATTTATGCTCTTTACACCAGAGGTTTCCTCAGTAATGTTGAAGACCATTTGCAAAATCTCACTAGACGTAACGCAAGGGGTTGATAATGAAACATTATTTACTTCGGGCTTGACGCTGTCAAGTATTAGGTTGTTGCTCAGAGGAGTGACAGCATTGCCCAAGTCATCTGCAGAAGGAAAAGCTAGAGCTACAAAATGTGGCATGCCCTCATTATCAGAAACAACGTTCACAGGCAAAACGCACTTCCAAGTGTTGTTCAGCTCGCATTTGAAAGCTCTCCTTGGCATAGTGAGAACGCTGTTCAAAGAATGCACGTCAAAAAACACGTTGTTGTTGTAAAAGCCTGTGTCCTCGTCAAAAGTTGCGATTATGTTGTTAAGGCCTTTGTTAACATAGCTTACTCCTGCCTCGTCAACCTTTTCAGACCCGACAAAAGTGGTTACAGGAGCGTCATTGTCAACATTGAAAGTCTTATAGCAAGTGACATTAGCAACGTTGCCATCGTTATCAGTGGCGATTATTGTTAGATTAACCGTGTCGCTTATTAAGTCAAGCTGCACAGGATAATAGCTGCAGTTCCACTGGTTATTTGTGTTAGCACAATCAGCCATTGTTGAGCCGGGCCACTGAATGTTGGA
This sequence comes from Candidatus Woesearchaeota archaeon, assembly GCA_003695265.1. Classification (GTDB taxonomy): domain Archaea; phylum Nanobdellota; class Nanobdellia; order Woesearchaeales; family J072; genus J072. The sequence goes on from RFII01000051.1 coordinate 1,903, forward strand.
GTAAACTGATTTTAGCATAGGATCAGTTGTTAATTCAGAGAAGTCAGCGCTCACCCCTGTTAGGTTATCATCAATTATCTCCACATCTATCCTGACATCATTAATCTCATTGTAAGAACCAGTAGTTGATACTGACTCAACCTCAACACCATTTTTTGTGAAATGCAAGTCGCAATTAACCAAAGGGTTTTTCCTGTCAATCATCATAGTAATGCATGACTCGTTGAAGTGATCAAGGCGGTCAATGCTGTAGTCGGAGTAAAGCATGTCATAAGCCCTCAGGCAAAACTCCTTTTCTGCAGCGCTTCCAAGAGGAACAGGGTTTGGTATTGTTAATAAATTGTAATAGCCGCAGTACGGCGCTGACTGGTTTATGTCAAGCGAGTGAAGAACCCTTTCTTCCTCATCCACTAATTCGACTTTTGAAAGGCCGGAACACTTCCCTATTGTGCTGTCAAACGCGTAATCCAGCAATTCGTATTCCAGCTGGAGATTATCATCAAGGTCTACGATGTTAAACGTGTTTATTGCAGGAGGCAAGGCATCAACGCTTATGTTAAGTATTTCAGACTCTCCTGTAGGTTCTGATCCGGAGTACAAAGAAACTTTATAAGAACTAATCCCAGGGCCAAGCGAAGACCATTTCGAGTAAACGCAGTCATACAGGCTAGTGTTAATCATAGTGCAGTTAAAGAAGTTAAACAAGTCACCCTCAACGCGAATGTTATCAGTGCTTGAAGTAATGTTAATTATTGTGAAGTCATCCCTCATGCGGTAGCCGTCTATCTTATTCTGTCCGGAAATACTGTTTTTTTGTATAAGCGCAAAAACATATGATGAATAAAATGGTATAGAAACAACTAAGGCAGCAATAAAAACAGCTGTCAGTTTTAAGTAATTGGCGCGCAAAACAAAAACCACCTCTTTTAAAATTATTATCGATTAATTTATTTATAAAGGTTACTGCTCGGAAGTTATTCGAGAAGAGTTACGATTACCATATAAAATGCTTTATCATTCTTTTGAATATGATCTTACAAATCTTCACAGCAATAATTGTCGGGATACTTGCGGGCATAATTACAGGCTTAACTCCTGGAATCCATATCAACTTATTATCATTGTTGCTGCTGAGCGCTGCTCCTTTTCTTCTGGCTTACACTGGCCTGGTGTCTCTTGCTGTGTTTATCATTTCAATGTCTGTCACGCATACGTTCCTTGATGCGCTGCCGAGCATTTTTTTGGGAGCGCCAGAAGCTGCAACGGCTCTTGGCGTTCTGCCAGGACACAGGTTTTTGCTTAAGGGAAGAGGGTATGATGCTGTAAAGCTGACGGTTATCGGCTCTTTTGGGGCATTGCTGCTCAGCATTCTAACTTTTCCCATCCTAATTCCAATTGTCAAGCAGGGTTATCCCTTGATAAAGGATTACATCGCTTATTTTCTTATTGGAGTGTTGGTGTTCATGATAGGCCGAGACAAAAAAAGGGTTTGGGCTGTTGTTATTTTTCTGCTCTCAGGAGTTTTAGGGCTGATTGTCCTTAACGCGCCAAACCTGAAGAACCCTCTTTTCCCCCTCTTATCCGGCCTTTTCGGAACATCAACACTGATTTATAGCCTTTCTAAGAATGACCACTTACCAAAGCAGAAAATAAGGAGGAATCTTACAATTAAAAAAAACAGGATTGTCAAGGCGTTGCTCAGCGGCCAATTCTCAGGCTTTATCACAGCAGTATTTCCTGGACTTGGAGCAGCGCAGGCAGCTGTGATTTCAATGCAAATAACAAGGGATCTGAGAGATAATGGGTTTATGATTCTGATAGGAAGCATATCAACTTTCAATTTTGTGCTGTCAATGGTTACGCTTTATGTTATTGGCAAGGCAAGGAACGGCGCGATAATAACAGTGCAAAAGCTTGTTGAGGTGCAGGGAATTCACATAATTATTTTTTTGCTTGCAGCATTGATAGCTGGCAGTATATCTGTCTTCTTGGCACTTCGGATTGGAAAAGTCTTTGTCAAGCTAATTAATAAGGTAAATTATAAAAAACTGGCAATTTCTATTATCATGTTTGTGGCTGTAATGGTGCTCTTCCTCACAGGCCCGGTTGGATTGTTTGTTCTCTTTGTCTCAACATGCATTGGCTTGATTCCTGCTGTTGTTAAAGTGACTAGGACGCATGCGATGGGCTGCCTTCTTCTTCCAGTAATACTTTTCTTTGTATTGTAATAACCAATTAGTAGTAAAAATAGAAAGATTTATATATTAGTTATACTAAGTATTACTTATGAGTGGTAATAATAAGCATAAAATATGCATATCTGTTGACGAGAAAACCCTCTTAAGAATTAATGAAGCTATTCGAAACAAGCGCTTCAGGAACAGGTCTCATGCTTTTGAATATGCTGTTGAAAGGGTCCTGGCTGGTGATAAAAAATGAGGCTTGATGATATTAATGGGGTGAATGACCTTCTTTGTGTTAGAAGAAATCCTGAAATTGACGCAGAAGCATCTCATGGCTTAACAAGAGATGAGATAGCAAAAATAAAGTCAAGAGGGTATGAGATTCTTGAAAGGATTAATGAAGGACAGACCAGAACAGCTTACCTCGTCAGGTATAAGAGCGGCAAAGTAAGCAAGCTTAGAGTGTTGAAAATACCAAAAGGGGAAGTAAGCCCAGATTCAATATGCACAATAATAAACAGGAGCAAGAGAGACCTTGATTTGAGGGAAGTCATAGTATTAAATGAGGTTTACCATCCAAACATAGCAGAAGTGCTGGACAGCTTTTCTATAGGAGGAAGAACATTTAATGTTGAAGCATACTATGAAGGCTCAGATTTAGAGCAGCTCGTTAAAAGAATGGGACCTTTGAAGGACCCGGAGAGAATAAGGTCAATATTCTCGCAGCTCATAAGCGCGGTTAAATACCTGAATTTAGAGGAAGGAATACTGCACAGGGATATCAAGCCGTCAAACATCCTGGTAACAAGGAACGGAACAGTTAAGTTGACAGACCTTCAGAACGCGGCAAAAATAAGCGAAATAAAAGATAGAAGCATGCCAACAAGGGGCGGGACACCTTACACTCATGTTGAATTGTTGAATTCTTTATTAACTGGAAGAACAAGCAGCGCAAGCCCTGAAACAGAAATGTACGCTGTAGGCGCAACCTTATATTACGCATTAACAGGAGAGAATCCTTTTAATTATAGAATAATACCATCAGAAGATGGGAGAGAAATAAAGATTGGCAACGAGGTTTACCATATAAAGCTCAAAGATAGGGAACAGGAAATAAAAGCCATAAGTGAGGAAAGGCATGAAAGAAACTTGAAAGCAGCACTAAAAAAAGTTCCTAAGAGGTACAGAAATCTTGTTTACAGGAGC
>RFII01000052.1 GCA_003695265.1 Candidatus Woesearchaeota archaeon
GCTTTATAGACTATAAAAAAACAAAACATTTATATACCATTCATCTCATAAATAAAAAACATGGTGTCAACATTTAGAGGAGTAATAGAATTTTTTGGAGACATAGGTATTTATGACGTTGTGCTTCCATTTCTCTTAGTCTTCACGCTGATTTATGCCATACTTGAGAAATCAAAAGTTTTAGGAACAGAAGAGATTGACGGGAAAGTATACACAAGAAGAAACCTAAACTCTGCAGTTGCTTTTGTAATCGCATTTTTTGTAGTTGCTTCAGCAAGAATAGTTTCAATAATAAACGTTGCATTAGCAAACATAGTCCTCTTATTAATAGTTTCTTTTTCATTTATCCTCCTGATAGGTGTTTTTTGGAGCGGAGAAAAAGAAGTTGTATTAAAAGGAGGTTGGTTCACTTTCTTTATGGTTCTCAGTTTTATAGGTGTTGTTCTTATATTCCTGCACGCTATAGGCTGGCTCCAGGCAGTGTGGGAATGGGTGGTGTATGGCTGGAGCAGTGCTGTTGTAGGGTCAATAATACTCCTCATAGTGATAGTTGCCTTTATGTATTTTATCACAAAGGAGCCTAGCAAAAAAGGGAGTGGGGGAGAATGATTATAAAAGAGGAGAATAATTATAAAAAAATAAAAAGGAGGTTGATAAAAAATGCCTAGTGGTGAATTTGTATATTTTTTCCAATGGTTGGAATCGTTGGGTTTAACGGATGCTATGTTACCGTTTTTGTTGATATTCACGGTGATTTATGCAATCCTTCAGAAAACAAAGATTGTTGGTGACGGAAAGAAAAATTTTAATGTTATCATTGCCTTGGTGTTTTCTTTATTGGTGGTGATTCCGCACATATTAGGAACTTACCCACCAGGAGGTGATGTTGTTTTAATAATAAACAACGCGCTTCCAGAAGTAGGCCTCTTAATAATAGGTATATTAATGGTGTTAGTAATGCTGGGAGTTTTTGGTGTGAGATGGAAGATCATGGGCACCTCATGGGCGACAATATTCCTAATATTCTCAATAATAATGGTGCTGTACATATTCGGCGTTGCAGCAGGGAATTTTGGCCTGCCCTACTGGTTAAGCTGGTTAGATGATCCTCAGGCGAGAGCAATATTTGTTATGATACTTGTGTTCGGCATATTGATATGGTTCATAACAAAAGAGGACAAATCTCCAGAGGAAAGGGCAAAATCTGGATTTGGGAAAGCCTTCAAAGCCATAGGGGACTCATTAAAAGAGGCTTAGGATGGCAACATTTTTGGACGTTACGATTTTGGGAGGTTTCTCCCTAATTTTTCCTTTTCTCTTAGTTTTTGTAGCATTATATGCAGTCCTAATAAACACGAAACCCTTTGGGGGAGAAAAGAAAGGAATATATGCTTTGATAAGCTTTTGCATTGCAGTCCTTGTTCTTTTTTCTAAGACAGCCATCGCATTAGTGGAAACAATGATTCCCTGGTTCGTGGTCTTTTTTATAGTAATATTATTGACAATGATGGCGTTCACGTTTTTAGGCGCAAAAGAGTCGGACATGATATCAGCTTTAAAGAGTCATGGAACATTGAAGAACTGGCTGGTTACTATTGCTATAGCAATTGTTATAATATCCTTCGCGCAAGTATTGGGGCAGCCATTATTGGAAAAAGGGAAAGGTGGAGGCACTGTAGAATCACCACAAGGTCCGACAAGCACTGGTTCTTTCTCAGAAAACCTAGGAAACACTTTGTTTCATCCAAAAGTTTTAGGATTCGCTTTTATAATACTTTTAAGCACGTTCACAATATTCTTCTTATCTAAAGGAGAAAACATAAAATAAGAAGGGTTATCAAAATTATTTTTTCTTCTTCATGCTGGCTGCAATCCTAGAAAGCTCGTTAACATTTTGTGTGAAGGCAGGAAGGACTTTCTCAAACACCTTCTCCATAGCTTTTATTTCAGTCCCAACATTGAGTATGTTCTTATCATATTCGCCTATTTTTGCTATGAGAGCGCTGTGAAGCTTGTCAAAACTGTGCTTTAAGTCTGTCATCTCTTGAACCAACTGGTTAATCCTGGCTTCAGTCTTGTTCTTCCATTCGATAATGCGGTTGATGTCACGCATCAGGTCATTCCATTTCTCATCAATGATTGCTTCTATTAATTCCTCGTTTGAAGATGACAATGGCTGCTCAACTGGGATTTCCTGTGGTGCCGGCTGCTGCTGAAAGCCCTGCTGCGGGGTTTGCTGCGGTTGTGGATAAGGATATCCTTGTTGGAATTCGTCTGGTGAAATTTTCGAAACACCTCCTACAGTTGCGGCTTGGTTTAACGCATCAAAAATTTTGTGTGATTCGTAGCCCATACGGTTAAGGTTTTGTATTATTTGGTTGTCTGAAAGACCCTGCCTTTTCATGTCAACGACTTGGCTTACTGGAACATCAGCAGGCCTTTCGGGATAATTTGCGTTAGGGTCAGCCTCTTCTTTTCTTAAACCAAGATGATGGGCTCGCATTGATAAATAAAAGTGTGTTATGGGTTTTTAAAATTTTTGTTTTGAATATTTCTGTGCTGCTAACTCGACATCAGATTTTGTTGCAAAAGATAAAGGCTCCCAATAGCTTAGGTAACGCTCTAGGAGATGCAGATCATTCTTTTTCGCAGCTTCTTTAAGCTCTGCCTTTATTAATTTTATTTCATCAGACAAGTCAGATAATTGGTGGTTCAGCTCAAGTATGTCTGCGTTTATTGCTCTTATCTCAACTGCAATCCTTTTGTTGCTTTCAAGCATGTTCTGATCAGTCACCTGGTTCTTTTTTCTAAGATTAACATATTTTTCCTCAAGTATTCTTACACGAAAACCCAAATTGCTGACAGACTGCATCAAAGAAACAAGCCTTGGGTCTAAAGGCTTCTCTTTTTTCGGCTTTGCCGGCTTGCTTTGGTCTTGCTGTACGGGCTGGCGCACGCCGGAATCAAACTTTTCTTGGGAGCTTCCTATTTCCATTTTTTATCGATATGTTTAAATAGGTGGATTTGATATTCTTTAGTGATAAAGAATATTAATAAACTTATGTTAGTATGAAGTAGTGGTATTATGCTGTTCACAAAAAGGGGTCCAACTAAGTATGATATTCTTCGGGAAGGGGAAGAAACAATTCTAAGAATCAATTATGAGGATTACCCCTGGTACCCTTCAATAGAAGAAGACCCTTTCTGCATGTCAGACACGTGCAATAAGCTTGCTGAGGTCGGCAACGTAACAAAAATAGTTTTTTCGCAGAAAAGGGACTTTGAGTATGATTACAACCAAACGCAGATTCTTATGGAAATTGCCAAGCTTTACAATTATCTTATCAAGCAGAAAGACATGTTCAGCTGGCAGAACATGGGCACTCCCACAAACACTAAGTTTAATGACGCCAGATACAACGAAATAAAAAACATTATCTCTAACCTTTTAAGAAGCGACCCTGTAGGAGCATACGTTACCTTAAAGCGGATAATGCGCCGCGAAAAAATAACCTTTGAAAAAACCCTTGACACTAATGACGCGCAGTCCATAAGCAAGTACATGAAGCTTGTTGATTACCTCATCAAGTCTTTAGAGAAAACAAAGCTCATAACAATAGCAAAGCCTTACATTTCCGGCTACAAGCTAGGCGACAGAAGCGTGTACAAGCAGATATTCAGCCCTTTAATAAAACCTGATTTCATGTACACAAAACTTATGGCTTCATACCCTAAAGACGCTGAAGAGCTAGACAGCTACAGCGTTGGCGACACAGAAATAATAATTTTTGAGATTCCGGGAAGTGTGCAGCTGCTTTACCACATGATGCCTCCGGAGTTCAAGCTTTCAGAGGAGAAGTATGAGATTCTTGACCTAGCAAGAAACATAATGGCTGAGCACAAGCCGAAGCGGTCAGAATTCGTTGATCCTGAAAGGATGAGGCAGGTTTTCTACAACGTGGGGCATGACTTGCTGGAGGAATTAGCGCAGCACAAGGGCGTGCGCATAACACAAAAGGACTTGGACGAGCTCACAAAAATACTGATAAGGTACACTGTTGGCTTCGGCCTTATAGAAGTTTTATTAGAAGATGAGAAAATACAGGACATTTCGATAAACAGCCCTATGGGCCAGATACCAATATTTGTTGTGCATCAGGATTTCGGCGACTGCAACACAAATATTATACCAATACACCGCGAAGCAGAGTCCTGGGCGTCAAAGCTGAGGCTGATTTCAGGCAGGCCGTTGGATGAGGCAAATCCCATCCTTGACACTGAGCTTGAGCTTCCGAGTGCGAGCGCGAGGGTTTCTGTAATTACTGAGCCATTAAACCCTACAGGCCTCGCATTCAGCTACAGGAGGCACAGGAACAAGCCTTGGACTTTTCCCCTGTTCATTCATAACAAAATGATGAATCCTTTGGCAGCAGGAATTCTCAGCTTTTGCGTTGACGGCACCAGAACAATGCTCATAGCAGGGACAAGAAGCTCTGGAAAAACGAGTTTGCTGAGCAGCATCATGGTTGAGATAATGAGAAAGTACCGCATAATAACAATTGAGGATACTTTAGAACTGCCAACTAACAGCTTAAGAAAGCTTGGATTTAACATTCAGCCTATGAAAGTTGCTTCTGCCTTAGCGCAAGGATCCTCTGAGATGAGCGCTTCGGACGGAATAAGGGCCACGCTAAGGCTTGGCGACTCATCACTAATAGTTGGGGAAGTGAGGTCAACAGAAGCAAAGGCTTTGTATGAGGCGATGCGCGTAGGAGCAGCTGCAAACGTTGTTGCAGGCACGATTCACGGCGACTCGCCTTACGGAGTTTTTGACCGAGTAGTAAATGATATTGGAGTTCCAAAAACATCTTTTAAAGCGACTGACTTGATAATAGTCGCAAATCCTATAAAATCTGCTGACGGATTGCACCGCTTCAGAAGAATCACGCAAATAACAGAAGTAAGAAAGCTCTGGGAAGACGACCCTATGCTTGAGAAAGCCTTTGTTGACTTGATGAAGTACAATCCGAAAACAGACACTTTAGACATTAGCAAAGACTTAATCAACGGCGACTCTGAAATACTAAAGAGCATTGCCGGAAACATAAAAGAATTCGCAGGAGACTGGGATGCTGTGTGGGACAACATACAGCTAAGGGCAAAGACCAAGGAAGCAATAACTAGAATGGCGGAGAAGGCTAACAGGCTTGATCTTCTGGAAGCTGACTTTGTGATTGAGGCAAATGACCGCTTCCACCAAACATGCGACAAAGTAAAGAATGAGGTTGGCTCTTTAGACTCGAAAAGAATCTTCTTGGAATGGGAATCATGGCTTAAGAGAGAGTTCAAGAAGCGCTGAAAAATGGCGGAAAAAGAGGTAAGCAGTGTTTTGCAGAAGTATAAGAAGAAATTAGACAAAGAGCTCGGCCAAGAATTCACTATTCCTAACAAGCCAATTGTTTCAAGGGAGTACCTGCAGTTCAAGAAAGAGTACATGCCGGGCCATTTGAACTGGTACGAGAAAGCGTGCAATTACTGCGAAAAAGTGTTTAAGATAGCTCCTGACAAGAAAAAAGCGGCAGAGCTGCAGCGCTACATCGATGTGGCGCACCTTGACATAACACCTACTGGCGCTGTTAGCTTCGCTTATTTAGTGCCGCTGGCAATAGCATTTTTCGGATCGCTTATAGGTTACATGATTCCTGCTTTTTTCGGCCAGCCAACGCTTTTTTTTGTATTTTTCTCCATAATAGTAGGGCTTGTTTTGATAGCTCCTTTCAGCAAAATGCCAGAATTCCTGGCAAACAGCTGGCGCATGAAAGCAAGCAACCAAATGGTCCTTAGCATTTTTTATGTTGTGACATACATGAGGCACACCTCAAACATTGAAAACGCTATTGATTTCGCGGCTGAGCACTTAGCGCCTCCGCTCGCATTGGACTTCAAGAAGATTTTATGGGATGTAGAGACAGAAAGGTTTGAGTCTGTTAACGAGTCGCTTGATTACTACTTAGAAACTTGGAGAGAGTGGAATGTGGAGTTCATTGAAGCAATGCACTTGGTTGAAGGGTCTCTTTACGAATCATCAGAAGACAGGAGGCTTGGATCATTAGACAAAGCGCTCTCTGTTATTCTTGACGAGACGTATGAGAAAATGCTGCATTACGCACATAATTTGAAAAGTCCCATAACAATGCTGCACATGATGGGAGTGATACTTCCTATTCTTGGGCTCGTCATACTTCCATTAGTAGTGAGCTTTTTGGGAAATGTTAAGTGGTACCACATAGCAACCCTTTATGATGTTGTCCTGCCAATAATGGTGTTTTACATGGGAAAAGTCATTCTGTCAAAAAGGCCTTCTGGCTACGGCGACAGCGACGTTTCAGAATTGAACCCTGAACTAAAAAAATACAAGAAAATCATAGTGAATTTTGGAAAGCAAGAAGTTTTAATAAACCCAATCAACATTTGCGTCCTTGTATGGCTTGTTCTTTTCCTAATTGGGTTAAGCCCAGTAATTATGCATGGAATGAATCCGCGCTTTGACGTTCCATTAGGCGGCGGGTTTAATCTTTTGGGTTACAGGTGCCCTCAGCACAATCCTGAATGTGATATTACTCAGCAGATAGGTCCTTTCGGAATAGGTGCTTCAATACTCAGCTTGTTTATCCCTTTAAGCTTTGGTATAAGCATAGGGCTTTATTTCAAACTTAAGTCAAAAAACATCATAAAAATAAGGGAGAAGACAAAAAAGCTTGAGGACGAGTTTGCTTCCGGTCTGTTTCAGCTGGGCAACAGGCTTGGCGACGGCCTGCCGGTAGAAATAGCCTTTGGCAAGGTAGCTGACATTATGGAAGGAACTATTTCGGGAAGCTTTTTCAGTCTTGTAAGCACAAATATAAGAAAGCTTGGAATGGGAGTCAAGCAGGCAATATATGATAAAAAAATAGGAGCGCTGATTTACTTCCCTTCAAGTGTTATTGAAAGCTCTATGAAAGTCCTTATTGAAAGCGCAAAAAAAGGGCCTAGGGTTGCAAGCCAGGCATTGATAAACGTTGCGAGGTACATAAAAGAAATTCATAAAGTAAATGAAAGGCTGAAAGACTTGATGGGTGATATTATAGGGTCAATGAAGGCGCAGGTATCTTTCTTAAGCCCTGTAATCTCAGGCATTGTTATTGGCATAACATCAATGATAACAACAATCCTCGGGAATCTAAGCCAGCAGTTGTCAAACATAACCGCGGAAGCAGGAGAAGCAGCGGCCGGAGTAGGCGGAGCAGGAATTCTCGGCTTATTCGGCGACGGAATTCCAACGTATTTCTTCCAAATTATTGTTGGAATTTATGTTGTTGAGCTGAGCTATATCCTGACAATTCTGGCTAACGGCATTGAAAACGGCGAAGATAAACTAAGCCAAGAATACGCTTTAGGAGTAAACATGAGAAAAAGCGTTTTGCTGTATGCGGTTGTTTCAGTAGTGGTTATGCTTATCTTCAACCTCATTGCAGGGCAGATAATGACATCAATCGCAGTTGGTTAAAAGAACGGTAAGATTATAAGTGGGACGACGGGGACTCTCAACCAGCGTTCTGTGTTTAGAACCCTGAACATTTATTCAGGCCGCTGCTTTTGAACCCCGGACACCTACGTCTTCAGCGTAGTGCTCTCCTTAGCCGAAAATCTCAGGCTGAGCTATCGTCCCACAATAAAAAAATAGAATTAATGTTGTATTTAAATTATTTTCTATTCCTCTTTCTTTTCATCACCTGTTAATTCGTCTTCAACAACTTCCTCCTCCACGGGCTCCTCTTCTAGCAGTTCTTCTTCTGTCTTCTCATCATCTGTCAGTATTTTCTCACCAGCATCAGTTGACATATCAGGAATTTGTGCTTTTTCGTCTATGTTTTCTGGAAGTTCGTCTTCCTTTTTCTCATCCTCTGTTAGAATATGCTCGCCTTCATCACTTGTTTCTGTAACGTCTTTTTCTGTCTCCTCATCAGGAGTCGCGTCTTTTTCAGCGCCTTCGAGAACTTCTATTCTTCCCATTCTTCCTGTCGTCAGCTGAGGCTCGCCCTGCCACTCATTAACATAGCCATTAATTATGCGAATCCTGTCACCAACTTTTACCTTGTCAATATCATCATTCCATAAAGAAAGAGTCATCTCACCCGAGTCATCCTTGACTTTTGCGCTTGCAACCCTTCCTTTCCTGCCGAACTTTTCGAATTCGCGAACATCACCTATTTCAACAACATCCACAACAATATCCACGTTGCCCTGCCTTACCTGAAGATCTTTCAATGCCATAATATACCACCTTTAAGAAGGGAAAATAAATTGTAACTTTTAAAGCTTTTGAAAAATTCCGCAGAAACACAAATATTATATAGGTATTAAGATTACATAATGATTATGAAAGGGTTGAAATTATTAGCATTATTATACATTTTATTCCTGATTGTTTCCTGTCAGAAAAGTGTCGAAGTAAAAGAAATACTCCCTGTTGATAAAACTGTGAACGAAACTCAAGAAATCAATAAAAGTATTGTTGAGGAAAAGCCGCAAGCAAACGAAAGCGCTGAAGCTCTAGCAAATGAGACTGCCGAAACACAAACAGAAGAAACTCAGAATGAGTCCGAAGAAGAATTGCCGCCGCCGAAAACAGAGCTTTACCTGGTGCATGACAAAGAGGTTTATCTTAGCAAGAGGTACGCTTTTATCAACGTTTCAATAAGGAATGCGGAGGACATAAGGGCGTACCAGTTCCAACTGAATTATGATCCGAGCATTTTGAGCGTAGCAAGCTATTCAGAAACAGATTTTATGAAGCAGAAAGAGGGAATGCAAACCTTGAGAATAGTTAAGCAAACAAACAACAGTTACTTGGTTGCGGTGAGCGCGACAGAGGGTGGCGCTTATGGCAATGGAGTGCTTGGCTTCTTCACAGTCACGTTTAACAGCAAAGGAAATTCTTCACTAATATTAAATAATACTGACTTGGTCAACTCAAAGATTGAGAATGTCAGGCACATAGCAAGAAACAGCAGCATAACAGTAAAGTAGTTCTGAAAATGCCAGAAGTCTATTACTTTGAAAGCCTTGATGATTCTTTACTGAACAAGTTGAGGCAGGAATTGGAAAAGGCTTTTCACGGCTGCAGGAGAATAGCTGTAAAGCTGCACTTCGGAGAGCCAGGAAACAAGACCGCGTTTTCGCCAGAGCAGGTGAAGCCGATAATTAACGTTTTGAAAGGGCTCGGCATGAAATACTTCTTGTTTGATTCTCCTGTGACTTACCCTAGCAGGAGAAGCAGCGTTAGCTCTTATGAGGAGTACGCAAAGGAAAAAGGATGGGACAGATTAGGAGATGTTGTTATAAGCGATGACTTCGTTGTTGTTAAGGGTAACAGCATGGATTATGAGGTGTGCAAGCCTTTGGCAGAGGCTGACGGCGTTCTGGTAATAAGCCATTTCAAAGGGCATTGCTGCGCCGGCTTAGGCGGAGCAATAAAGAACCTGGGCATGGGCGCTCTGACTAAGAAGACTAAGTCAGAAATCCATGAGGGAGCAAGGCCTGTTATCGGTGATGGGTGCGTTCAATGCAAGGCATGCGAAAGAGCCTGCCCCATAAACGGAATAAGAGTCACTGACAAGCCAGAAATAATAAAGTGTTACGGATGCTCGAACTGCGTTTACGCATGCAAAAAAGGAGTTTTGAAGTGCAAAGTCAATTACTTTGACGTGCTATTGGCTGAAGGCGCGAATGCCGCGCAGTCAAAATTCAAAAAATTTTACTACGTTTCATGCCTGAAGAACATTACAAGGCTGTGCGACTGCGTCAAAAACGCTGGCGAACTTATTTCAGAAGACTGGGGTTGGCTGATAAGCAAGGATGCAGTTGCAATTGACAGGGCAGCTTACGACTTGGTAACGCGTGATGAAGATGTTTTCTTGAAATATAACAAGAAATCAGGCACTGAGCAGGTGAAGGCTGCTGAAAAGCTCGGCATGGGAAGCTCAGAATACGTTTTAGCGGAATGAAAAGAGTTCACATAACTGTTTATGGGAAAGTGCAGGGAGTTTCTTTCAGGTATTACTCAAAGCAGAAAGCATTAGAGCTCGGCGTTAAAGGATGGGTTATGAACCTGAGAAACCCAAACATAGTGGAATTAGTAATAGAAGGAAAAGACGAGAAAGTTGACAAAATGATAGAATGGTGCAGTCACGGCCCACAAAACGCAATAATAGAAAAAATCGACGTCACAGAAGAAGAATACAAAGGAGAATTCAACAGCTTTGAGGTTAGGTATTGGTAAATTGAGGATTTTAGAGTGAATTTCTAGAAAAATTTAAATTCTAAGAAAATAATCACATTTATTTGGGGGGTGAAATTGAGAGTTTTTGTTGGTCTCAAAGCCTTAGGGAACTTCTCATATGATAATAAATATTATAGTAAGCTTGGTGGTTTTGTA
>RFII01000053.1 GCA_003695265.1 Candidatus Woesearchaeota archaeon
CCTTTATACTGATCATTTAATAAAAAGAATGGAATACACTCTCTCTAAACTAAAAAATTCAGAAGTTCAGTAGGAATTAAAGGAGAAGATTGAACAGATTAAAAAATTTAAAGAAGTTCAATCTGAGTTCTTAAAAATAGCAAGTAATTACTATTTTTTTGAGATTCGGTCTAAACCTCTCCAGTTTAGCCCTTCTACTTTGAAAGTTTTCCAGAAGGGTGTCGATGTTCAGCTCGCTGTTGATTTGGTTGAGTTTTCTTATAAAAACGTTTTTGATATTGCTGTTGTTTTATCTGGTGATATTGATCTCATTGAATCTGTAAGGACAGCAAAAAATTTGGGTAAGCATATTCTTATTTTTGGTGATGAAAGCGTTACTTCAAAGGAAATGAGGAAGGAAGCCGATCATTTTATTGACTTAGGAAGATTAAATGACAAAGATCTTGATAAAATTTCTCATGTTGTTAATAAGAAATGATTCTGAATAAATTGGGTGCTCATTTGAAACCTCATATTATTTATTTTTTAAAACCAATTATTTTTAAACATTCCTTAAGTCTTGATTTAAATGCGGTTATGTTCGTGTTATTACCACTTGGAAAAGGAATAGTATATTTCTCGTTGGGATATTTATCTTTTTCCAATTTAAAATTGATTATATTGTAATTTTTGTTCTTTAAAAAATTACTGATAGCTAGCAAAGTGGGTTTTAAAAGAATTATTATTGGTGTTGTTTTACCAATACATCTTTCTTTCTCCAATACATTTAATCTTATAGCAAGATGTTCTTCATAAGCTTTTTTGAGGATTAATATTTTTTTGGAAAGCCCAGTTCCTTTAGGAATATTACCAATAATGGTATCAACCAAGAAAAAACCATCTTTTTTGAACTGTTCCAGCATAAATTTTTTTGGGAATGTTTTATACATATTATTATATAAAACGTCCATAATACTTGAATAAAATATTGGAATACATTCTGAGATATAATTATAAAAATAATTGTTATCATTGTTAGGATAACTCTCAGCTATAAAAAGACATTTTATTTTATTAGGTTTGAACTCATTTGCTAATTTTTCATGATTTATTCCCATTTTTCTACTCAAAGCTTCGGCAAAAAACGCGTTAAGCTTTTTCACCTGCTTTTGATTGTGATTTTGTCCGTTTAGTTGCTTCTTCGATTGTATGGCAAGCAGAATCCTTATTCTTAATAAGTATTTTCTCATACTTTAAAACATCTAAAATTGATTTTTCTGGATTTTTCTTCAAGTTTTCATCGCAAGTTTTTAGAGCTAACTCAAACTGGCGTGAACGTCTCAACAAATCAATAATTAAGATTTCTGCTGTTGAGGCTTCTTCATCAATAACCTGACTATTCTCCTTTGCTTTTTGGAACAAGCCTATTGCTTTCTTCCGACATTTTTGTGCTGCCTCTTCAGAATTAGTGTCATCACAGACCCAGGAAGCATGAACACAACTCCACCCTGCGCCGGCATAATCGCCGGCATTCTCCTGAATCAGTGAGTAACAAAGAAAGGCATTTGCAAGTTTTGGGAATTCTGTGCTATTTAATTGCTGTTGGTAAAGATCAGTGCGGACTAATTCTGATGATTTCTCAATCCGCTTAGATATGTCAGGAGCACAAAAGCCGCAAGATGAACAAATATGAATCCACACATTAATTGTTGAGCGAAGCATTTCAGCTGGCCTTGTGTCTAAGTCAGGAGAACCTCCAAAAGTATTTGAAGAGCCGAGCATGATAACTTCATTTTTTTCACCGCACAAAGCACATTTTTCATAATTCAAAAACATTATTGTCATATTTAACACCTCAAAAAATTATTCCTTCTATTTTTTCCCACAAACAAAAACACAGGATTGTTGAGTATTTAAATTTTGGCCTCTATTTTCATTTGTATTCTACTGTGACATATATCATGGCACTACACGCTAAAGTAAATTATTTATACTAAAAAATCTCGGTTTGTGTTATGAAAGGTGATTTCAGGCCGAAGAGGAGTTTTAAGCCGATAATTGTGGCTTTTCTCTTAGGTGTTATTGTTGCTAGCGCTGCATTCACCAAGTTCTCAGGAATTGTTGGTAATGTTGTCCTTGACATTAAGGACAGGCAGTGCGAAAAGGCATGTGATGAAAGAATAAAAGTAATAAATAATTCTTGCGAGCTGCAATTAAACGAGTCAGAGCAGGAATGCGAAGAAAAAATTTACAAGAAGGATTTTGTTATTGAGGTTTGTGAGAAAGACAAGAAGAATATCACTGAGAAACTTGCATCATGCTCTTTCAAGTCAGAGGAGTGCAAAAAAGGACTTAACAAATGCACAAATAGCTTTGATGAGTGTTCTGATAATTTGGATTCTTGCTCCTTGGAGCTGAACAATGTTATACAGACCTCCAACGACAACATTGACATTTTAATAAGAGACTGCAACGCTAGGATTGACGCTTGCAAACAAGACCCGAACCAATTGTACCTTAACCTGGCTGATTATATAACCCAAAAAGAATAATCGGAAAAACTCTTTATTATTCGGAAAAATTTTCTTTTTTTGTGAACAATCCTTATTAAATTTAGCAAATTCTCTTTGTGGTAAAAATGGGCTTGGCAAAAGACGTTGCAACTTTTACTCTTGGATTCTTGTGTGGGGTTTACGTCGGCGTTGGTGGATGCTCATACCACTTCCACAGGTTTATGGAAAACCCACAGGATAATGTTCAAAGATTGCAGGAATCTTACAAAGACATTACTGACATGATTAAGAATGATCCTGTTGTTAATAAAATGAAAGAAAGGATAGGAGAAGCGAAAAATTACTTTAAAGAAAAATGGGATGAAGGTGATTCAACTGGGGCTCGCTAAAAGAATCGGCATATACCTGCTTGGATTTGGCATTGGCCTTTACGTTGGAAAAGGAGGCTGCGCAAAAACAGAGGCTCATCAAAACTCTTGCCAAAAAATATTGAGTTATGAGGACTTGAGCAGAGAAACTTACCTTGTGAAAGGCACTTTGGAATCTAAACTAATTGAAAATGAGGCTAAGAACTAAAATACTGTCTCTTTTAACAGCAAAGGCAATAGTCTTTTTGACAGGAGCCTGGCTCACATACTCAAATCATGAGACTATTCAGCGCGCCCATTACACGCTGACAAAAGGCAGGAATAAGATAGAATCAGGTTATTTTTCTGATCCTGCAGGATTGTCTATAATTTATCCGGTGAACGAGAAGGGTCATGTTGAGCTTTACCTTCACCATGAAGAGAGCAACAGGGACATTGCAATAGGCGCTGACATGCTTCCAAGAAACATGTCCGACCTTGTTGAAGGACTTGAAAACAGGCTTAATAACAGATTTTTTCAGGACAGCACAGAGATTGAAAGTGCAATGAGGCTATCAGAGTCTCTCTGGAAAGCAGCTTATCATGCCAAGTACCCAAATGCAGAAGTTGAGCCAGGATTTTTTGACCCGGCCGCAATGCATGCAGAGGTAAAAATGAACAATAATGGGCGTTTGGAGGTATACATTAATTATAAGGGCCAAAAAATCCCTTTGAAAACAAGAGATAAGAACCTTTTCAGAATGATTTTCAGATAAAATAATAATTTTTTCGTAAAAATAACAA